>JAHDEO010000031.1 GCA_020628725.1 Saprospiraceae bacterium | reverse complement strand
TGTTTTTTGAAATTGGAAGATAAACCCCGTCATTCGTCGGGACAAGCCTTAGTCGACTGACATTTTACAAATGGCAGACGACAACATTCCTTGCATTTATTTGATTATTAATTTTTTATGAAATTTAAATAAATAAATTTGTGAATTTTATTTAAAATTAAAATCAAAATATACTCGTCTGCCATTTGCAAAATATCAGCCGAATGAGCTTCACGATAAAATTAAAAATCAGCAAATTACGTATTATTAAAAGGACTTTCCATCTGCCCTTTTATTATTTTAAAACCAATTGAAAATGAATGCATAAATTACATTTTTACAATCTCACAATTCTATAATTATAAAACATGAAAGATACATTTCAAGAAAGAAAACACGTTATCCGATTCGTCTTTGCTTTGGGGGCATTGGTCTTATTAGGGCGTAGTTTTCACTTGCAAATGTTGGACACTGAATACATTAGCAAAGCGGAACGATTTGGTCGATATTACACGACGATTTATCCTTCTCGCGGCTTAATATTTGACCGCAATGGCAAATTGCTCGTACAGAATGACCCGATGTACGACATCACAGCAACTTATAATGACATAAGAGACATTGACACAACGAAATTGTGTGATTTGTTAGGTATTGACAGCACAACTTTCGTTCGCAACCTCAATAAAGATTTCGACGGTGACCACCGTTATACGCGTTACAAACCTTTTGTTTTCCTGCCTAAAGTTTCTGCACTTACCTATGCGAAGTTTCAGGAAAGTCAGTACCAATTTCCCGGATTTCAGGCAGACCTGCGGAATGTACGGACGTATTATTACCAATGCGGAGCACACGTTTTGGGCTATATCAGTGAGGTAGATGAACGACAGGTAGCTCGCTCCGATTATTACGATGATGGTGACTACATCGGCGAGTCGGGCATGGAAAAACAGTACGAAAAAGAGTTGCGCGGACAACGCGGTAAGCAATACTTTACCCGTGACAATATGGGGCGGGTAGTAGGTAGTTACAAAGACGGTAAATTGGACCAAATTGCCGTTTCCGGTAAAAATCTGGTTACATCACTCGACATCGAATTGCAGCAATACGGCGAGGAGTTGATGCGAAATAAAAAGGGCAGTATCGTCGCCATAGAGCCAAGTACGGGAGAAGTCTTAGCATTTATCAGCAGTCCGAGTTATTCGCCCAATATGCTGAGAATCAGTCGTGGACGCGGTCGGGCTTTTGCTGCTTTACAAGCTGATACGCTCAAGCCGCTATTCAATCGTGCGCTTAATGCACAGTACCCGCCGGGTTCTACCTTTAAGCCTTTGATGTCGCTGATTGCCTTGCAAGAGAAAGCCATTTGGTCAGGTACGGGGATTCAATGTTACGGTTTTTATACTTACAAAAATAAACGCTATGGTTGCCGCCCACATCCCGAACCAATTACGAATATGGCCCGTGCCTTGAAATACTCCTGCAACTCGTATTATTGGCGAGCATTCCGAAATGTGGTCGATAAAAAAAGTAGCGCACCGGATGGTGTGGATGATTGGGCAGACTATGTACGGAGTTTTGGCTTAGGCGAACCGCTTGGTATCGACATTGAAGGTGAAAAAGGCGGTAATGTGCCTGATGCCTCCACTTATAACAAAATTTATCCTGACTTTGCATGGGGTGCGCCTACGGTGATGTCGGTTGCCATTGGGCAAGGCGAATTGCAAGTCACTCCAATTCAACTGGCAAATATGGCGGCTATTATCGCCAATCGTGGTCATTATTATGCACCACATTTAGCGAAAGGCTTTGTAGAAAACGATACACTTTATCCCCTCAAAAATTATAAAAGACAAACCACACTCCTCACAGATGCCAGCGACTATAAAGCTGTCATACGCGGTATGGAGTATGTGATTGAAAATACCAATTCGGCGATAACGGATGTGAGTTTTTGCGGAAAAACGGGTACAGTAGAAAACCCTCATGGCGATGACCACTCTACGTTCATCGGTTTTGCGCCCAAGGATAATCCCAAAATCGCCATCGCAGTGTATGTCGAAAATTCCGGCTACGGTTCTACCTATGCGCGTCCGATTGCAAGCCTAATGACTGAAAAATACCTCAAACGTAAAATTGAAGGCGAGGAAGGCTCACTACGTAAATTATTGGAAAAGAAAATGTTAGAAGCGAATTTGGTGGAGTAAATCTACAAGTTCAAGTGCAAGAATCAAGTGCAAGTGCAAGTTACGAGATTTGGCGAAGCCAAATCAAACTACAAGCGAAAAGAATTTGCGTAGCAAATTCCTGAAACTTGAACTTGCACTTGATTCTTGGACTTGAACTTAATAAGAATTCCATCGCGCCCGTACGCCTCGCACGTCGTAATGCACGCTCTGCGTCCCCGGATACAACCCTAAGCCACCTTCATTCCCAATGACCTTCTTTTCAAGAATATCCAGTACGATGTCTTTATCTTTCTTATCCGATTTACCATCCTTATTAATATCACGAATGGAAATATCGACGGCTTCGCCTTTAATGTGGCGGCTTTTTTTTGCGCCGCCTATCTGTTCGTTGTATCTTGGATGTCGATGTCCATTTCTGATGACGAAGCCGCTTTTATTATAGCCTTGTTTTTCGAGTTCTTGTTGGAGTTCGAGGGTTTTGTAGAATATTCTTTTGTCTAAAGCACAGGTTACTACGTCGCTTTTATTAATGACGCATTGTTTATAGAATTTGTCTTTGCAAATAAAATCCTTCACACGATACCGTCCTACGATGTATTTATTAAGGTCTTTACGCTTCACTTTTACATACTTCAAATTGCTCACTAAAGGTTTGTATTTCTTGGTGTCAGACTTGGTATATTCCAGATAATCCTCTTCTAATTTCGAATAATTTATTTGCTCAAATTTGGCATACACCTTATCAATTTGTGCTTTGGTGGTGACGGCTTTGTTGCGGTAAGTCCTATCGTGTTTGTATTCCAGTATGGCATCTCTGATTCGCCAATTATTCATTGCGAATGAGCAGCCTATAATTAGTAAGATAAAGAAAATGATACTAAGGTAAATGAGTTTTTTTCGCATGATTATGTCTTACGTAGCGGAAACTTTAGTTGCCGCATAATTTGTAATAAAATAGCCTTTTATTTTTCGCGGCAACTAAAGTTTCCGCTACGTATGCGCGTTTGATTGTTATAGTTTGGTACAATTTTAATTCGGAGAAAATTAATAATTTACTCACAAAAAACATAATCAAATTAGCAGCTAAAGTAGCCATTACATTTTTTTCCTTACCTTTGACTGCACTGAAAATCACTTCAAACTATGTTAAAATACAGTCAATTATTCATACTCATTTTCCTGCAAATATGCGCCTTTCAAGTCGCTGCTCAAATCCAATTACCTGACGACTTTTACGAAACCACAGTCAGTAGCGGATGGGATGCACCTGTAGGTTTTGAAGTAGATGATACGGGGCAAATGTACGTCTGGGAAAAACCCGGTCGTGTGCATGTAGTCGATACAAATGGGGTGAAACTCTCCGAGCCTTTACTGGATATTCGAGAAGAAGTGGCGAGTTATATTGACTTGGGTTTATTGGGTTTTGCGCTTGACCCAAGCTTTCGTTCCAATGGCTATTTTTACACCTTATACGTGGTCGATGGTCATCATTTGAGGACTTATGGCACGGCAGAATATGACCCCAATTTCAGCAGTATCAATGAAGCAACTATTGGACGTGTGACACGCTTTCAGGCAGATGCGGCGACTAATTTTACAAGCCTCGTACCTGATAGCCGTAAGGTGTTGATTGGTGAAAGTATGACCACCGGAATTCCGATAATGCATCAATCACACTCGATTGGTTCATTGGTATTTGGGACGGATGGTACGCTGATGGTTTCGACGGGTGACGGTACGACATTTTACGGACATTACACCGGTACTGCCAATGCACAAGATCCCGAATACGATAGCTATGCGATACAGGGTTTGGCAGATGGCATTCTGGCACCAAAGGAAGATATTGGTGCGTATCGTTCGCAACTCATTGATTCTCAAAGTGGGAAAATACTTCGTATCAATCCCGAAACGGGCGACGGCGTATCAAGCAACCCATTTTTCGATGCTGAGGCACCTCGCGCACCGCGCTCGCGCGTATGGGCATTGGGTTTGCGAAATCCATACCGCGTAACGCTCAGACCGGAAACAGGCAGCCACTTTGAAGCCGATGCCAATCCGGGTGTGTTGTACATTGGTGATGTGGGACGAGGAAGTTGGGAAGAGGTGAATGTCGCAACGCAAGGCGGATTGAATTTTGGTTGGCCCCTCTTTGAAGGGATGGGTAATGAATGGGATTTTTATAACACAAGAATTCAAAATCAAGATGTACCTAATCCGCTTTACGATGGCAGTGCTTGCGCCAATGAATTTATTGATTTCCAAAACCTCACCATACAAGCCACACTCAACGAAGCCCTTTTTCCAAATCCTTGTGATAATAATCAATTCATTCCCAATGGCGATTACTTATTTGTACATACTCGCCCCTCATTGACTTACACAAACATCAATAATAACTACCTCACCACCAATACTTATACCCCCTCTTACAATGATATGGGAAATGCCCTCGCCGTGAGCGTATTGGAAAATGACTCGCCTGTCGAATCAGATACTTTTGCGGGTATTGCGAGTATTGCAGGAGCGTTTTATATGGAAGATGAATTCCCGGAGGAATACCGTGACGCCTTATACATGGTAGATTATGACGGTTGGATAAAACGTTTTTATTATAATGAAAATCAAGAACTTACGCGAGTGGAGCCTTTTGCTGAAAATGGGGGATTTATCCTGCATCTCGGTGTAAATCCGCATGATGGTTGTTTGTATTATTTTCGTTTTCAACAAAATGACATGTATAAAATCTGTTATGGTGGCAATCCCCCACCTGTTGCGGTAGCAGAAGCAAATGTCTATTACGGCGCAAGTCCTTTGACGGTTGATTTTGACGGTTCGGCTTCTTTCGACCCGAATGGTTTGCCGCTGAGTTTCTCATGGAATTTTGATGATGGGACAGTTGTTGAAGGCACCAATCCAAGTCATGAATTTGTTGCACCGGATGGCAATCCATATAGTTTTAATGTCGAATTAACCGTCACAGATAGCTTGGGTGCTGTGGGGACGGATGCCTTTATTATTTCGTTGAATAATACACCACCACAAGTGGATATTACGAGCTTTGAGGATGGTGATACTTACCCGATTAGCGGTACTACCCTACTCCCACTTGTAGCAGAAGTTATTGATAATGAACATACTGAAAGTGATTTAAACTATGAATGGCAGACCATTCTCCATCACAATAATCACTTTCATGCCGACCCAATCAATACCACGCCACAAACGAGTGCAATAATTTCCCCTCTGGGTTGTTTGGATGAAGATTATTATTACGAAATTAGATTGCGGGTCACAGATCCGGCAGGGCTTGTGGGAGAGGATAATGGCTTTTTGTTTCCGAATTGTAATCCGCCGTTTTTTGAGATGGGAGATTTTACGGCAGTAGCGGATGATAAAAAAATTGCGGTAAATTGGTCAACACTAAGAGAAAACGGTGTAGCGCGTTTTGAAATTCATCGTTCGAGTGGAGATTTTGATTTTACGAATATCGGTGAAATTTTGGCTAATGGCAATTCTGATGTATTGACGAATTATCAATTTATTGATGCAGAAGCACTTATTGGCGTAAATGCCTATCGTTTGAAAGTATTTGACGATGAGGGCAATTACGAATATTCAAAAATCGTGTATGCCGAGTTCCCCGGCTTGCCCAAACTCCACCTTTACCCCAACCCTGCGCAAGATTTAGTGACACTTCATTTTGCAAATGTGGAAAACATGGCTGCTTTTTCATTATATAATTATTTGGGACAAAAGGTCTACCAATCGAATTGGTTGGCAGACGGTGAGGCGCAGTTTACCCTGTCTTTGAGTAACTTTCTGTCCGGTATTTACGTGTATTTGATGGATGATGGGAAGGATACGAAAACAGGGAAGTTAGTCGTTAGATAATTCAATAAAACACTTCGTTTATGGAAGAAATATTCGACCAAGAAATCCAATCACAAAAGAATGAGCGCACGATTAATCGGGTTACGGCTTTAGCACGATGTATCTATATTATTTTAGTTTCTTATTTGATAATATCTATCCTTGTTAATGATATGGAAGGAACAATCAGAAACGTGTTATCCCACAAAGTCAAATTTATTGTCGGAGTATTTATTACATTACCCTTTTTCTATTACAATATTCGACATGCCAACATTGAATGGAAATCTAACTATGTCTATCCGATATTTCGGCGTCCCGTTATTATCGTTTTTATATTTTATAGTTGTTATTTGCTGTTTATTTTTGCAAAAAGTACTATTGACAGCTTTATTTACTTTTATTCTTTTCCTGATGAACATTCTTATCTTTTAATGGAATTCATGGTGAGAAGTATCATCTCGGTTACAGCACTTGCGTGGATTGTATACCGTGAGTTTGTATATTTAAGGAGAGTTTCAAAATCGTAAATCTTGTTCATCAATAAATTAACCCTCACATGAAAGAGATATTAGACCAAGAATTTAATGAAAACCGGAAAGATGAAACACAAGTGAATTTATATAGAGAAATCACCTATTTCATACGCATCACACGCCTAAAACGACTTAATAATACCAAATCATGACAACAACAAAATTTCTTGACACTTATCGCGTTATCACAATAATTTCATTGATAATTATCGTATTTTGGATGGGTTATAAAAGTTATCATTCAAATAACGAATACGCGATTTCTTATGAATTCAAATTAGTGGTCATCGGCATTTTTCTGATATTAGCGGGTATAGGAAAAACACATTATCTATCTCGCATCAAACAACCTAAAGAAGCAAAATACGCTTTTTATGGAATGATTACTCATATAATTATTCTGTTCACAGCGATAGTGACTTATGCAATTCTCAACGGCTAAAACATGAACAAATACATTTTTATTTTATTATCTTTTTTTCTGGTAAATAATACCTTCGCACAAAGCAACCAACAACTACGCGAAGGCAACCGCGACTACAAAGACGGCGATTTTGAACGCGCCGAGGAACAATACCGTCGCGCCATTCAGGATGACCCAAGTTCGCTCACGGGTACATACAATCTCGGTAATGCCATTTACGAACAAGGCAGGTATGAAGAAGCTGTAAAACATTACAGCGCGGCAGAGGCGATTGCAAAAAACGACAAAGCCAAAGCTGACGCCCTACACAATCTCGGTAATGCCTACCTCGCCCAGCAAAATCTCGAAGAAAGCGTCAATGCATACAAGCAAGCCCTCAAGCTCAATCCCAAAGATATGGCAACCAAATACAACCTTGCCTACGCCCTCCAACAAATGAAAATGCAACAGCAGCAGCAACAGCAAGAACAACAACAGCAGCAAGGCGAAGAATCAGAGGACAGCGAACAAAGCCAACAACAAGAACAGCAACAACCTCAACAACAACCCGAAGGTGACCCACAAGGCGATTCTGAGCAGGAAGAACAAGAAGAACAACCCGTTCCACAAGATATGAGCCGTGAAGAAGCAGAAAAAATCCTGCAAATCATGGAAGCCGAAGACCAAAAAGTACAAGAAAAACTTATCAAAGGCAATTCAAGGCGGGTTAAGTCCGATAAGGATTGGTAGGGATACGAGTTGTGGAGTTGATGAATTGACGAGTTGACGGACAAAATACTCGACAACTCCAAAACTCGTCAATTCGACAACTCGTTCAAGCCCCAATCGTAATCCAAAGAATTAACCTTGGCGTCGGATGAGGCTTTGGTATCGCTAAACTGATTGATGTACTCGAGTAGTGTTGTTTTTTTTGTAAAATCAGATTTGAACCACGAGAAAATCTTGGAAAGTTGCGCGTCATTTGGGCTGATATTATTCTTTGTTTTATCATTGATAAATGCGCGGGCTTGGGCAGTGAGTTGGACGTCTATATTATCTGCCGTAAAGGCTTCATTCCATAAATTCGGACAAGAAATCGACGCACAAACTATCGCAAAATGAATGCGCGGTTCATCAAATTCCTTTCTCAAAATCTGATGTTCGATATGATTCAAGGTGTATTTATTCCCTTCTATTTCAATGAATTCTATATCCCAAACCGAATTTAAAAACGGCAAACCTTTCTTAATATCTTTGATACTTTTTACGGGATAATGTTTCAAAACCAACTCCACCGTATACGCATTATACGCATTAATCCAATAGGCGAGTTGCTCATTTTTTGACCAATTTTTATTATTCGGATGATGGGTATTGAGCAAATTCAAATATTCATCAAAACGCACTTTATCTTCTTTGAATCCCTTATAATTCACCTTGCCGTCAACCACATGTTTTTGTAATAATTCTGTCCAAATATCATACGAAATGGGCGTTGAATTCGACGCGACGATTTGTTTATTGTTATTATTACAGGAAAGAAAAAAGAAGAGAGAAGTAAAGAGAAATGTTCTCATAAAATGATAAAAAATAAACCACGAAGGACACAAAGGACACAAAAACTAAACTAACGCAGAGAACACTAAGAACTTCATAAAAACTAATATAAGCTGTTTATGTTCTTCGTTTTCTTTCGCGTTGATTTTGTTTTAGTGTCTTTAGGTACTTAGTGGTTCAAAAAAATTACTTAATCAGCGACTGCAATTTCATCGCCAATCCCATATCGCCTTTGATTTTTACCTTACCGCCCATTACAGCAGACATCGGGTTCAAATCACCGCTCATCATTGACTGAAAATCTTCAACAGAAGCAACGATGACACAATCCGCATCTTCGTCAGATTCGCTAACCACATTGCTGTCACCGGTACCGTCGATGAATAATTGTTTGCCGTCAAGGTCAAATTTCAATTTTTTGCCAAAGGCAGGAGCTGCGCTTGCTTTAGGTTCAATCGCGCTTTTAATAGCTTCAAAACTCATAAATATTTGATTAGTTTGATTATTAGAAATTCCATTCTGTTTGCCATTTTGGGTCGCTTTTCGGGGGCGATGACTCGACGAGGCTTGCTTGTAGCCTTGCCCGTCGATGATGATTTTGGCGATGATGTCGCGCATGATTTCCGACGTACCGCCGCCAATCGTGCCTACACGTACATCGCGGTACATTCGCGCCATCGGGTACTCCTCCATAAAGCCGTAACCACCAAACATTTGCAGACATTGCGTAGCGACTTTTTCGCACAATTCGGTAGCGAGCAGCTTCGCCATCGAACACAATTTCACATCATACACATCGTCATTATACAAACGACAGCAATGATAACTGAAGGCTTTCAAGGCTTCCACTTCACTCGCCATTTGCGCGATACGATGCCGCAATACCTGAAAGCGATTAATCGGACGACCAAATGCCTCGCGTTCCGACATATATTGTAGCGTCTTTTCGAGCGCGTGTTCCATGCCCGTCACACAGGCGGGAACCGCAACCAATCGCTCCAATTGCAGCCCATTCATCAGATAATAAAAACCGCGTCCTTCCTCGCCGACGAGGTTTTCTGCGGGTACTTTTACATTATCAAAACTCAACTCTGCCGTATCCGAAGCGTGCCAACCTAACTTCTTCAATTTGCGTGCCGATACGCCTTCCGCGTTACGGTCAATCACAATTAAGCTCACACCTGCCGCGCCTGCTTCGGGGTCGGTTTTCACCACCGTCACGATGAAATCGCCATACACGCCGTTCGTGATGAAGGTTTTAGAACCATTCACGATGTAGTGGTCGCCTTCGCGCACCGCACGGGTTTGAATATTTTGGGCATCCGAGCCTGCGCCCGGTTCGCTGATACCAATCGAGGCAATCAAATCCCCACTTATAACGCCGGGCAGGTATTTTTGTTTGAGACGTTCAGAACCGTATTTGAGAATGTAGGGCGAGGACATATACTGCGTCACCTGTTGTGTAATCGCAAAACCGCCGGAGTTCATCCGCCCCAATTCCTCATTGAACACCACATCAAAAAAGAAATCCAAATTTGAGCCGCCATATTCTTCGGGATAAGTCAAGCCCAAAAAGCCCATTTCGCCCATTTTTTTCCAA
The DNA here is from genome assembly GCA_020628725.1 of Saprospiraceae bacterium. Taxonomy (GTDB): domain Bacteria; phylum Bacteroidota; class Bacteroidia; order Chitinophagales; family Saprospiraceae; genus JAHDEO01. The sequence goes on along the minus strand of JAHDEO010000031.1, from coordinate 18,321 downwards.
ATATCGCGCGGGATGCGGCGGTCTTCCTCCCATTTATCAATGTTCGGACGTGCTTCTTTTTCCAAAAAATTCCGCAAACTCTCGCGGAACATTTCGTGGTCTTCTGTGAAGTGGTAATTTTTCATTAGATTCATTATTATGACTCAAGTTGCTCCGCAACTTGAGCTATTGTAATTGAACTTAATTAGGGCGTGCCCCTAACGGGTCGGGCTATCCGGCACTCTCTCCGCTTCGCTACGTTCAAACAACACCTCCTATCCCTCACGCAAGAAGCTCTTTTGTAACTCGTCGGACATTTCTAAAAATGTCCGACGAAGGTAGATTTCCAGTCTATCTGTAAAGTTTAGTTACATAAAATTAATTACGCAATGTTTTATTACTCTAAGTCAATAGAGTGCGTAACAATTCCACCTCCAAAATCATTTTGTGCATTAACTTTTATTCTGCCTCCGGAAAAATCCGAATTAAATTTAATTGTTACGACTGACTTTGCAAAAACACCATCAATTGAATTTTCAATATCCAATATTTCCATATTCCCATCTACTATCGACCACAAAAATTGATTATTTGAAGCTTCGTTCGATGCAGGAATAAGCTTTGATGCAAATGTTATAATTTCATTTGGTGATGCAAAGTCTGTCCCATCCACGCATATTCCCACAGTAGCTGTTACCGGTAGTTCGCAATCAGTCACACTTTGGGAATCATTAATAATGGGATCAGTTGAATCAACAATGGGTTCAATTGAGTTGTCATTGGAACAAGAAAAAATAAATACAACAATCATTAAGATTGGATAAATAAGTAAATTTTTCATAAAGTCTTAATTTTTTTGTTAAAATTTAAGTGATTTGTAATATTTTTTAGACACGTTCTTATTCGAACACCACCTATTTTTTTAGCCAAAAACTTTAGACTACTTGTTCATTTTCATAGACATAAAGCATTAGTATATTTATAAAATATTCAATAAACTTATATTCCAACAAAGATAAAATTTTAAACTCAAAAAAAATCCGTGAATATCAGCGAAATCAGTCAAATCCGCACTTGTCCTGACGAATGACGGATACTACTCGCGTTGACTTTCCCGCTTCACCAAATATTGCTCCAACCAATACGGCAACAACCATTGAGTCTTATAAATCCATCGAGCTTTTCTACCTGTGATAATATAGGTTTTTCCTTTATTGAATCCACGCCATACATCTCGTGCTACTTCCTCGGCAGTAGTTGTCACCAAGCCTTTAGTAAATGTCTTGACATCCTCCATATTAGCAGAGGATTTGAAAGCTGTATTGCCAATTGCGGCAGGGCATACGGTGACGACTTTGACCTTTGATTTTTGCATCATCAATTCCTCCTGCAAGCCCATCGAAAAATGACGAATAAATGCCTTCGTAGAGGCATAAGTATTGAGCCGTACAATAGGCTGCAAAGCCGTAATTGAACTAATATTGATAATCGTTCCGGTATTTCGTGAGAGCATATTATCCAAAAAAACACGAGTCATTTGGTACGTACCAATGATGTGTAAATTCATCATCGCCACATCTTTTTCCATCGGAATTTCTTGCGTAAATCCAAATGAACCAAATCCGGCATTATTTATCAATACATCAACGACAGCAATACTCGCCGCCCAATCGTACACCACCTTTGCAGCATCTTTTTCCGATAAATCTTGCGCTAATGTATGGATTTCCACTCCCTCAATCTCGCCTTCCAACCGTACCTTTGCATCCGCCAATTCCTGCGGAGGTTTCGACACCCAAAGGATGCGATACCCGCCCCGCGCAAAATGCCGCGACATTTCATATCCAATACCACTCGAACCACCTGTAATTAGTACTGTCATAGTCAATGCTTAAATGTTGAAATGATGCAATGCTACAATGTTTAATTAGTGAATTTTGAATGAGCGAATAACGGCGGACTGCGGACTGATAGCTACCGACGTAGCGAAGCTACATAAATGATTTCATCACTCGCGCCAAGCCCATTCCGTCATAACTCAAATGCTGTGCACCGTCCACATACAAAGTCGTGCCTGTGATATACGATGCCAAAGGGCTTGCGAAAAAACACACTGCATTTGCCACATCTTCCACCTTCCCAAAGCGATGCAAAGGAATCGCTTTCATCGCATCCTGAAACATCTCCTGAATGGGTGCAGGGTATTGGTCAAGCCCTGAAGATTCAATGATACCAGGCGCGATGCAATTGATACGAATATTATAATCTGCCCATTCTTGGGCGAGGGTTTTGGTCATATTTTCGACACCTGCGCGGGCTGCGCCTGTGTGTATCATACCCGGAAATCCACGATACACATTCGCCGTGATATTGACGATAATACCGTGTTTTTGAGGAATAAAAAATGCCTTTGCCATTTCGCGCGACATAAAAAACGTTGCATTGAGATTGTTGCGGATGACGGCGTTCCAGCCCTTGTCGTTTATCATTTCGGCGAGGGCGGGGAATTGTCCGCCGGCATTATTTATCAGAATATCCAGTTTGCCATGTCGTTCTTTTATCTGCTCGGCGAGGGCTTGGATTTGCTCGGTTTCGCGGGTATCGCAGGGGCGGTAATCGCAATCGCCGTAGGCTTGGAGTTCGGTGGCGGCTTTGGCGAGTAAGTCTTCTTTGCGGGAGCAAATCGTGACCTTTGCACCATGCTCCAACATCATTTTCGTAATCGCATAGCCGATGCCACTGCGTCCGCCTGTGACGAGGGCAACTTTATCTTTGAATAATTCTTTGTGAAACATTTTTTTCGTAAAAAACTAAAAAAGCAAATCGTCATTCTGAACTTGATTCAGAATCTGCCCGGTCTTGGCAACATTTCAAACAGGAGCTTCAATTTTACATTCTGCCAAGATGAAACAGATACCGAATCGCGGTTCGGTATGACGGTTGAGTTTAATGGGTGAGGGGGATTTTTAGCATTTCTCTGGTTTCAGCTATCGTGGCAATTTCGCGCCCAATCATGCGGGCGAGCGTTGCGCCTGCTTCGACACATTCGCCATTGGATTTTGCCATTTCGCCCGTTGGCAAATAAAAATTATCCTCTAAACCTACGCGGAAATTGCCACCCATAGCGGCAGCAATAGCGGAGAGTTGCCACTGCTTACGACTGATGACGATGGATTGCCAAAACGCGCCTTCAGGCACTTGTTTGATTTGATGAATAAGGTTGTCTGGCGTAGCAGGGATGCCTCCCATGACGCCCATGACGAGGCTGTAACAAGCATTGTCGGGCAAGAGCCCCATGTCGCGGAGGGGTTCGGCATTACGGATGTGTCCGGTGTCAAAGCACTCCATTTCGGGGCAGATGTTGTTTTCGGTCATCACTTTGGCGACGTGCATGAGGGTGTCGAAGGAGTTCTCGAATACGCCGTTCCAATAGAATTGCTTGGCGCGACGGGAGTAGATGGCGTAGTTCATGCTGCCCATGTTGAAGGCTGCCATGTCGGGCTTGGTGGCGGGGAGGTGTTTGAGGCGTTCCTCAATCGTCAAGCCTATCGCACCTGTCGAATAGTTGATGATTACATCAGGACATCGCTTGCGTACTTCCTCGTGGATTTGCTCAAAAACCTCTGTGCGCCAGCTTGGTGTGCCGTCGTCCTCGCGGGCGTGTATGTGTACAATGCTCGCCCCCGCATCCACCGCACGCTTTGCTTCTTCGCCCAACTCGACTGGTGTGTAGGGGATGTGGGGACAATGACTTCTATTGGTAGCCGCGCCCGTGAGGGCAGCGGAGAGGATTAGCTTTTTCATATTTGATTGCTTCGTGGTTTCATTGCTTCATGGTTCGATTGTTTCATTGTTTTTATGTATTTATTTTTGGAATTAACCATTTAATCGAACAGCACTGTTAAGTGCAAAATGTCGGTAGCTTTTTATCGTAAAAATTCGTAAGCAGTGCCTTTAGATACTGAATATTGCGAACCTAAAGGCTCGCCACTTTGATGTATCTTTTATTAAAATTCTACCAACATTCGACCTCTAATGAGGTCATATCAGATTTTGCCCAGTTAATGACTCATTTCGTCTGTTGTCAAAACTTGACGTATTCCCCAATATCCGACTTAAATGATTTGCCTAATTTTTTGAGATAATCATCTCCGAAAAAATCCCTGAACGCCTTTAATCCTTTTTCGGTAAAATGTGGTAGCAACATGCTCCAAATATTCATTTCACCGTCTTCGCCGCTTTCATTTGCCTTTTCTCCGCGAATCATTTGCTGACTCAGCCAGTAAAATGACAACATCCAAGTATTGAATGCGAGGTTGTGGTACAAGCCCTCGTAGGGTTCGGGGTGCATATTCCCTGTTGTAATGGCAAAAGCAATCCTCGCCTCGTTGTCCTTGATTTGTTGCTCGGTCAGTTCCCGAAACTTTTGTTGTATAGCAGGGTGATTCAGCACATGATAATCCAAAAAAATGAACGCGTAAGCCCTTTGAATACGATAATATAATTGTATCTCATTGTGGAGATTTTCAAAGGAAGGAAATTGTACTGTTTTATCACGTTCGACCTCCATTTTTGCCCATAATTCCTCTACAATACTTGCTAATAAAGCATCTTTGTCTTTGAAATAATAAGTCAAATTACCTCGCGTCATTTTCAATAAACCCGCTATCTCAAATAAGGTGACAGATGCAAAGCCTTTCTCATTGAATAATTCAATTGCTTTGTTGATTATTTTTTGCTTAGTTGAAATCTTCATTGATGCAAAGATAGTATTTTTTTGAGAAATTAGTCATTAGCGACTAATTTTTTAGGCTTTAAAGAAAATAAGGCTAAAAAGCAGCGGAGAGGATTGGCTTTTTCATATTTTTCTGTAAACTTTAGCTAGGTGCTTTCCAACTGCCCCAATATAATTTACTCATAAATTCATTCGGAATTTCACCGTGAGTTTCTATTGCTTCGTTGAATTTATCTTCAAGCCATTGAGCTGCAACTTCACTTAACTCAATATCGGCTTGTTGGCTTAAAGATTTTCTTGGATTTATATTTACTTCTCCATCTAAATGTCTTTTTTGAGTAGATCTAAAAGAATCATAATCAAGGGCTTCTATTAATTCGCTCATTTTGGGACATCCTTGCATTGTAGTATCAATAAATTTTGTACTATGAGTTCGTACATATATTGGATATTCTCTTATCCACGGTATGTGTTTAATGTCTTCAGAAGATGCAACATCTCTTTCATCTAAATGCTTGCGAGTGATACCCCTTCCAAAAATTGCATATTCTCCATCATGTAATATTCTCGCCACATAAACTATATCGCCTTCCCCATACCTTCTGGGCTTCCCTCTTCCTCTTGAAAAAGTTAGTGCAAAATGAGCTGAAGATTGCTTCATCTGCTCTCGATTATCGAATTTGAGTGATTCTCTGGTTTCTGCTTCTCCAAAAAATTTAATAAACGCTTTCTTATTTTTGATTGTTGGGCTTATCTGTAATTTGCCATAATTATTCAACTTATTTGAGTGAGTGTTTGCAGGCGATTCTCTGATTTCTACCTCCCATTCTTTTATATCAGAGACAGTAAGGTCTGTTTCTCCAAAATCCCATAATTTGTTGAAATAATCTAAAGATTGATTAATTTTCTCTTTATCAATAATTCTCACCCCAAATTCATAATTCTTAAAAAAGCCACTATGTGTAAAATTTGCAGATGTTACAATCATGGAGTAATTTTTAAATATATATGTTTTACTGTGCAGCCCTTGAATACCCCTAATTCTCACTCCTTCTTGCACCATCCGTTTTAATGCTGAGAGACTTGACACATTTGATTTAAAATCATTCAAATTATATCTTGTGATTAGCCTTACTTTTTTATCATCAATGTTGTCAAGTAAATGGTTTACAACACTACCGCTTATAAAGGGAGAAATTAGGCTTATACTTTCTGCTTTTTTAACTGAATCCAAAAAGTAATTTAACCAGTTTTTAGTTATTATTTCGGTCATTTTAAATGAGTTTTCATTCTTGATTATTCGTTATTAAACCCTTACGACTGCGACCAATAAAACTCACAATCATCAAACTTCCGATTCATCAAATCCTCTTTTTCAATGAGAACGGAAAAGACACCTTCCTCATTAAAGCCATTTTCACCGATTTGCAGCAAGACCACTCTGCTCGAATTGGTGATTTTTTTGACTTGTTCTTCACCGATTTGACAGTCGGTAAACATGCCGAAAATCTTGGATTTTTCATGTCCTCCAAAATCTGCCCAAAGTTTGCCGTCGGCATTAGCGAGTTCTTTTTCGTAGTCGTCTTCGGGGTCGCGGAATCGTTCTTGCCATGTTTCCGTATCGCTGTAAATGCGATCAATCAGGATACCATCCCAGAAATTTTCTTCATGTTCGACGATATGGCGCACCAATTTATCATTCGGCACATCAGCATGAATGACCATGCCCAAATCGCTACTAATATCCGCAAAGATGATGAGTTGACCGCTTTTCGGCAGGAGTCCGTTTTTATCGCGCGGTGCAAATTGGGCGAGGTCGAGCTGGGCAGCAAATTCGAGTCCGTCGGGTGGCATCATGCCTTCGGGTAGGTCTATGACAGGTCCGCCATAACGCGAGTGTCCGAGTGGAATGTCTATCTCGGTATGTGGCACGTAATTGTCTTCCATCCAATCTTGCTTTCCTATGGAAGCCGGGAAGTATCTCGATGCTTTCGCGGTAAACGCGATGATGTCAAAAGGTTTGTTGTTCATTTTGATTAATTTTTGGCAAACATACTGAGTAAATTCCAAATTCCAAGCACCAAATTCCAATGAAATATATACAAAACACGCCAAAATTGGAATTTGGGGTTTGTCTTTTGGAATTTTTCAAGTTGCCCACAACTTGGGTTATATGTTTTTTTGTGATTTATTTTGAAAATAAATTAAAAGTTTATATTTTTGCCTTTATTAATTAATTCGCGTACTAAATCAAAAATTATTTTCGCAAATTAATTATAAATTACCTCCAAAAAATCTCTACATCTTATTTGTTAACCATTTAAAAATTGACACTTATGAGTGCTTTCAATTATTTTAAGGAATGTTTCACCCAAAAATATGCTGATTTCAATGGTCGCGCCAGACGAAGCGAATTCTGGTATTTCGTTTTGTTTTCGATGTTAACTGTTATCGTACTTGGTATCGTTGATGGGTTATTAATTCGTCTCATAGGATTTCCTATCCTTACTCCCCTATTTGTACTTGCTCAATTTATCCCTAACCTCGCAGTTACTGTCAGGCGTTTGCATGACACAGACAAAAGCGGTTGGTGGATACTTTTGAGTTTGATACCGCTCGTTGGTTTGGTTGTCTTGGTATTTATGTGCATGGATAGTACACCGGGCATCAATCAATATGGTCGCAACCCGAAAGGTATCGGTTTGGATGAACCTATCGACCATCTGGTGACAGATGAAATCTAATTTTATGTAGAGACGCGATTAATCGCGTCTCTACATATCTATTGCCGCCATCTGTGCGAATTGCATATCATGTAACTCCCGATAATGTCCGCCTTCGATTTGTAGCAGTTGTTCATGCGAGCCAAATTCTTGTAATTCACCTTTATCCAATACCAAAATATTATCGGCATGTCGAATCGTAGAGAGGCGATGGGCGATGATGATGGAGGTGCGTTTGGTGATGAGTCGTTCGATAGCGTATTGGATAACCGACTCCGTTTCAGGGTCAATCGACGAAGTGGCTTCATCGAGAATCAAAATATCAGGGTCGAATACGAGCGCGCGGACGAAGGAAATGAGTTGGCGTTGTCCCATGGAGAGCGTCGCACCGCGTTCCATGACTTCGTAATCGTAGCCGCCGGGGAGTCGTTCGATAAATTCATGTGCGCCAATCATCTTTGCGGCTGCAATGACTTCCTCGCGAGTAATGCGGGTGTCGCGCAAGGTGATATTTTCCATAACCGACCCCGAAAAAAGGAAAACATCCTGCAAGACCATCGCTACGCAAGAGCGCATACTTTCCAAATCATAATCCTGAATCGGTACGCCGTCAATCAATATTTTTCCTGATTTTATTTCGTAAAAACGATTGAGAATATTGATAATCGTCGTTTTGCCTGAGCCTGTGCTGCCTACGATAGCGAGGGTTTCTCCGGGCTTCACTTTGAATGATAAATCTCGGATAATCGGCTCATTTTCAAGATATTCAAAGTTGACTTTATCGAAGATAATTTCACCTTTTAGGTCGGTAGCTTTGCGTTTGCCTTTGTCTTCTATTTTGAAATCGGTATCTAAAATACCGAATACGCGGTCGGCTGCTACAAGTCCCATTTGAAGGGTATTAAATTTATCTGCCAACATCCTTACCGGACGAAACAGCATCCCCAAATACAACGGAAAAGCAATCAAGACTCCGAGTGTCACCTCGCCGTTGATGACGCCCTTTGCGCCCCACCAAACAAGCAAGCCGAGCGATGCCGCCGACAGTATTTCCACAAAAGGAAAAAATACCGCATAATACAAGATTGAATTAAGATTGGCTTGCGTGTATTCGTCGTTTATTTTTTTGAAACTTTCCAATTCCTTTTCTTCTGCATTGAAAATCTGTACGATACGCATGCCGCTGATTCGTTCTTGAAGGAAGGCGTTCATCGTAGCAATTTGATTACGGACGATTTCATACGATGCTTTTACTTTTTCTTTGAAAATGTAAGTTCCCCAAATCAACATCGGAAAAGTAACGAGACAAATCAGGGTCAATTTCCAACTCGTTACCAACATAATTACCAATACTGCAAACAGCGTCAGCACATCCGCAATAATCGAAATCATTCCTTGCGAAAATACCGTATTGATTGTCTCAATATCGTTAATCGTACGTGTGGTAGATGTACCGATAGGTGTGCGGTCAAAATAGGTCAATCGCAAGCTCGTGATATGCTTAAACACACGCACCCGCAAATCCCGAATCACCGATTGCCCCAACCAACTCGTCGAATAAATGAACACATACCGCATCACCGATTCCAAGACCAATACGCCAATCAAAATCATCACCATTACCACCAAGCCTTCACCGTCAAATTGCATAATATACTCATCTACAGTTCGTTGAATCAAGTAAGGACGCAATATCACGACAGGCGCGAGCAATAGCGAAAGGATACCCGCAAGCGCGAAAATCCCCCGATAAGGCAAGCCGAGCGCGAGGACGCGTTTGAGCAGGGTTAAGTCTACGTATTTATTGATGTTCATGTGATGATGTTAGTTCTGTATAGTTTATAAAGTTTATTTGGTTGATTTAGTTCATGGAGTTTAGAAAGTTTATTGAGTTCATTCAGTTTATTTGGTTTATAGCGTTTACTCAGGCACTTCTATTATATGAACTCAATAAACTAACTCAAGTTGCGGATAAACCGCCAACTTGAGCAAATTCCAAATTCCAAGCACCAAATTCCAATGAAATATTATCGGAACACGTCAAAATTGGAATTTGGGATTTGTTTTTTGGAATTTTTCAAGTTGTCCGCAACTTGAACTAAACTAATAAACCACCTCACAAAGATACAAACCGTGTGCAGGTACGCTGTAACTTTTCGCCAAAGGCAATTGATTTTCGAGTGAATGTTGAATGGAATCTACAGTGATACGCCCTTCCCCTGCATACACACATGCGCCTACGATAAGGCGTACCATGCCGCGTAGAAAGCGGTTGGCAGAGATATGAAATTCGAGTTGGTTTTGAGATTCGTTGTAAATCCATTCAGCACGATATAGGTCGCAAAACATGGTTTTCGCATCTGAATTGCTTTTGCAGAAAGGCGTGAAATCCTTGTATTTTAAAAGAAGTTTGGCGACGTCATTCATCGTATCCACATTCAGTTTTTTCGCATTAAAATAATACCAAGCTGTTTCGATGTGGAATGGACTGCGTTCTAAATCAAGTAGATAGACATAACTACGTTTAGTCGCATCAAATCTCGCGTGTACATCATTTTCCACTTCAAAAATACGTCGGAATACGATGTCTTTGGGCAGGAATTTATTGAGGCGTTTGATAAATTCTTTTGGGAAATCGCCTTCAAAATCAAAATGCAAGAAAAACTGACTCGCATGTACCCCCGCATCCGTACGTCCGCAACCGACGACCTCTATCTGATTTCGCAAAATAGTAGACAGTGCATTTTCAATAACCTGTTGCACAGAAGTAGCATTCGGTTGGTTTTGCCAACCGGCGTATTGCGTGCCTTTGTATGCGAGTTCAGCGAAGTATCTCATAAGTGTAGTTCATAGTTGTCAGTTCATAGTTCATAGAAAAACGCGCAATATAGATTTGCTATGAACTATGAACCATGAACTATGAACTGTTACGGTTTTCCGTAACCAAGTTAAATAAATGCAAAACTACTTCATTTTCCTGAACTCAAATAAATAAAACGCTGTTTCGATGAAACATTAACCGCTTTAATTCGTATTACGGAAAAATATATTGCCATCTGCCACCCGCCAAATTTTATCATATAAAAATAACATTAATAAACACCTCACTGAAATACACTATTATCATGTATAAATTACTGACCTTGCTATGCGCTGTATTATTGCTGTGTCAATCAGCTTTTGCTCAGACGGGTAATACCCAAATCAGCGGCACACTGCGCGGAGCTTCATGGAAAAAAATCAGCTTAAAAATAGATGAGGCACAGCCCAATATGCCTCAATATTCATTTGATGCTCAGTTGAATGAAAATAACGAATTTCAATTTCTCATTCCGATATCCGAACCACAATTTATTGCGCTTTCATACGGACCGAATGATTGGGTGCGCCTCTATGTAGAACCGGGCAATAACATTGAGTTGGACGCTGATGCAAAGAATTTTGAACGCAGCGTCTATTTCAAAGGTGCAGAAGGGGCAAATAATCGACTTCTGCAAACTTACATGCGGCAATTCCCTGAACAGAGTAAATTCAAACGGAAGCAATACAAAAAAGGAACCTTGTATTACGAAGTTCCATCGGATATTTATGGGAAAATTTTCCTACAGAGTCCGTCTGCTTTTGCGTCTTATGTTAAAAGTATCAAACAGCATAAGTTGAATACGATTGATGGGTATGTGCGGAGTTTTCCTGACCTTTCGCCGATGTTTATCAAGCAGTTACGAGCCAATGCGGAGTATGAGTGGGCGCACTATATGTTGGCTTACGGCTACGCTGCGAACAAGAAAGATGTGGAGGCGAGTTTCTTTGATTTCGTGCATGAAATTGCGCTGAATGATGATGATTTGGTGAGTAATCCGACCTATCAGCAATTTATCAAAGGCTGGATAGATTACCGCTTTTTCACTAATCAATCAGATAATGACAATCATTTTGCAGGACAATATTTTTTGGCAAAAGAAGAATTATACGGCAAGACCCGCGCCTTTTTTCAGTCAGATATTTTGATACGTGGGTTGAAAAACACGGATTTACATTTGATGCTGAATGCTTACGATGATTTTGTTAAATACACTGAATATCAAGATTATACTGTCGAGCCTAAAATATTATTCAATCAGAAAAATCGCGCTGCGGTGGGCAGTCCTGCGCCTTCGTTTACCATGCAAGACATCAATGGGAATCAGGTCTCGCTTCATGATTTTGCGGGCAAGGTCGTTTATGTGGATTTTTGGGCAACTTGGTGTCAGCCTTGTCTCTCTAAAATCTCCATGACCAAAACGGTACAACGCCGCATCCCAAGCAGCGATGTTGTATTTATTCATATTTCATTGGAAAAAACGCCCAAACAATGGCGCGATGCGGTTCGTTTTCGTAATCTAAGCGGCGTGCATCTTTTTGCCGAAGGTGGAATTGATTCGGAAATTGCTAAGGCTTTCAATGTAACTATGATGCCGGCGTATTTTATCATTGACAGGTATGGAAATTTTGCCCCAAAGCCGGAGAAAACAGACGCGTTTACTTTGCAGGATTATCTTGTCAAATTGCTTTGATGTGCTGAGGTGCTGACGTACTCATGTGCTGAGGTGTATGTAGTGTACATTTTTTCGCATAGCGAAAAATAAATACGTCGGCACATCAGCACTTCTTGGCTATTATCTCCAACATCATCGGCGTAATCATGACCGAATTTGGGTCTTTTGTGCGGGTTTCAAATGCTTCCATGACGCTATCTGCCCATAATTTTTCAATTCTGCCGAGTTCGAGTTGACGTGCTAAATTGATTTCAACAAAAGATAGGGGCCAATGCCACATGAAATCGTGCGGACGTATCACAAAAACCAATGGATTGGTGGCTTCCAATTCAAAGCCTTGATTGACAAGCAATTGTGGGAGCGTTTTTGCAACGTTGGTTTCACTGCCCGTTTCACGCCAATTTTTTATGACTTCTTGTATAAATTCTTCTTGCGGTTGGCTTGGTGGTATAAATTGCCATGTTTCGTAGTGAACGTATTCGTGGAAAATGGCTTTGCCGCCCGTTTTGAGCGCATCATAATTTTTACGAACCAATACGGACGGGTCGGGCAGGAAAGAATTGACCCAACGACACCACGAAAAATCAAAATCGTCTTCGGGAATGTCATCTTTCATAATGTCCATTTCGTAGCTGCGAACATTGGGTTTATCGGCGAGTTTTTCTCGTAGATGCTGCAAGTAATTACTCGACCGTTCTATACCAACGACCTCACCACTCTCCCCTACGATGTCTGCCAAATCTACCGTTGCGTAGCCCGGACCTGCACCGATATCCAAGACTTTGGAGCCTTGTGTAATGCCTACTTCATTCCAACACTTCAAGGCATGTGGTCGCCAGATATAATGTTGTAAACCGAGTCGTTGGAGTTCATCTTCGTGTGTACCGAGTACGTAATCTCTTTCCATATTGCAATGCTACAATGCGATAATATTTAAATGCTGCAATGCAATGTACACATTTCTATGGATTTGGAAATGAAGATATGAAATAAAATTATGTATTGTCTATCAAACCATGCTTTGAATTAACTAGCATACCTAGATATAGGTATTTTTCGATATTCCATTTTATCCTATTTATATATAGCGTAAATTTGAAGTGTATTTGGCGATATTTTATATAGTCCAACATACACAAAAACCAGCCTACCCAACAATAGCATATTCCTTCCTCAGAAGCATTACCCAAAATTTAGAGCATTAAATGAACAATATATCATTATCAAAAAACTATGAAGAATCGCGATGTTTTACACTTAATAGCGAAAGGTAGACTGCACACCGCTATGAATTTTCTCATGGAGTATACAGAGAATGAACCAGACATCCATAGAAAAATTGTATTTTATTCTTATTGGTTTGAAGCAATAAGAATAAGAGAGATGAGGGGTATCATAGCCCCTTGTGTAGCGCAAGCCCAATTAAATATCATTGTGAAGGAGCTATTAAAATGTATCTTTGATGATGATTCATCAAATTCCAAGACTATACACTAAATTCTATGTTTTAGTGCATACTTCACAAGTCCAATTGTGTTCTTTACCCCTAATTTTTGTATGATATTTTTACGGTGAGTTTCCACTGTGTTGATAGTGATAAAAAGATGATCGGCAATTTCTGGTCCAGTATATTCTTCAGTAATTAATTTAATGATTTCCAATTCACGTTTGGTGAGAGAAGCATGGTGTCCCCCAAGGTTATATGATTTTTTTTTCTTCTTTTCTTTTTCCGTAGGCAATGCTAATGCAAGCACTTTTCTTTGTATCGAAGGGGTAAAATAGTATTCGTTATCATTGATAGTTTCAATAGCTTTTACAAGCTCTTCCCTTGTAGTATTCTTCAAGACATAACCCATTGCTCCAAGTTTGAGCATATTTCTTATTAATTTGGTGTCATCAAGTGTAGAGAGTATTAAGGTATTAATCTTAGGGAACTCTTTTTTCAGGACTTTTATTGTTTCTACTCCGTCCATTTCGGGCATATTAATGTCTAGCATTACAATATCAACTTCTTGATGCTTTAAGGCTTCTATTAATTCGTTTCCATTAGAAGCTGTAGTTGTAATTTTTACAGAAGGATGATTTTTAAGTAATAATTGAATACCATCAACAAGGAGTTGGTGGTCATCAACTAAAGCTACTTTAATTGTTGCTGTTTTTTTTATTTCAAAAGTACTCATAATACAGTTTAATTAAGTTAGAGTAAGTAACAAAACTTATCTTTTAAGTAGTAAGACAAAAATAGACTAACAACTAAAAAAACTATAATTATTTGATTATTAGATTTTTAAGTAAAAAAAATTATTAGGTTACTTTTGTTCGACTACTTATCTGTAAAGTAAATTCCGACATACTCACGGTTATTAAATAGGATAAATAAACATTAGATGGGAGCCTACTGCTGATTTGACCTAAAAATCACGGTAAATATATGAAAGCATTTAAAATTATTCTATATTTATAGTTGATTTAACTGTTTTATGTTTACAAGGACAAATTGTACTTCAAGAATTGGTAATTCTTTCCAACTATTATGATTGCAAAGTTGGAGAAATTTAAATTCTAAAACAATATCCAATCTAATCATTTCAAAATATCACCATAAATGGTGATCGTTATATAAAACAAGTATTTTCATATATCACCTTATGTGGTGATGCTTTCTTATTCTATATTATTATACCTTTGAGATATATTTATTCACAAATGAAATTTTTAAAAAAAGTATTATGATTGACTTACAATTAAATCAAATTCAAAAAATAGGAAGGAAAATTGAGTACAGGTTTGATTTCAGCATCCTTTCTCAAAATTCTAATTCTCCAATAAAAAACTACTACATCACTAGGAATAAAAGAGTTATTACAGCACAAGATGAAGGAAAAGCCAGACAGATGCTAAGTCCTGGTGAGGCTTTAGCTCGAGTCGTAACCTTGACTATTGAAGGAACAAGTATAATTCTTGAAGATTCAGAAGTAGAAGGTACGAGAGGAGGACTGTAGCCGGCAATTACCAACGATAATAAAGAATAAACCACAACGTAGTAACAAAACTGTGATTATGAATACAAAGAGTATTTTCATAATAATACTTTCAATCATCGTTAGTTTGTCCTGTGTAGGACAGGCTAACGATGTCATAATTGATAGCCTATTGAATGATGCCTACCAACAAAGGAAGACATGTTCAGAATGTGCCATCAATAGTGCCGAAAAGATACTACACTTATGTAAAGAAAGCTCTTGTTTGCCAAAACAAGTGTCAGCAGCATATAGGCAGATAGGAATAGCAAAGAGGTATCAAAAACATTTTACTGAGGCTATTGAAAACTACCGTAAAGCTTTTCGTATCGACAGTATTTCAGGGGACAAACTTGAGCAAGTAGCATCACTAAACCTCATCGGCAACATTTATAAGGCACAAAGAAAGTATGATAAAGCCGTTGAAGTTTATATTAGAAGCTTGAAAATAGGTGAAACTATAGATGATTCTGATGAATTAGGAGATACCTATAATAGTCTCGGCAGTATTTTTTCAATTAGAAAAGAATTTGATGAAGCTAAAGAATATTTTGATAAGGCACTTGTAGTGAGAAAAGAACAGGATGATAAGATGAGATTAGCCAGTATTTATCAGGATTTAGGTAGTTTCTATGGTAGGATGGATTCATTAAATACTGCACTAAAAAATTACTTTAAAAGTGTGGATATAAATAAAGCAATAAACAATAAGGATGCTTTAGGGCAAATTTATAATAATATAGGAGGAATATATTTAAAGAAAGGTGATAATAAAAACGCCATCAAATATTTTGAAAAAAGTCTATCTATAAAAAAAGACCAATCTAATAGTCGTGGCGTAGCTGTTACAACCTATAACATCTGCGAACTCTATTATAACGAAAAAAAGTATGAACGAGCCATCTCTTATTGCGACGAAAGTATAGTATATGCTACCCCTCTAAAAGATTATAGAGTATTAAATAATGCTGAATTTATACTTTACCAAATTGCCAAAGTACGCAATAAGCCGGGGAAAGCCCTTACTCATCATGAAGCCTATACCGCTTGGAACGATAGTCTAAACAAAAAAAAGGTAGATAAAGAAATACAAGAAATTATTAGCAAGTATGAAAAAGATAAAAAAGTAGCAACACTTGAAGAAAAAAATCGCCAGCAAAAAAATCTACTGACAACGGGTATATTCTCTGCCCTAATTATAGTATTAGGATTTTTCTTCTACTCGAGATCTGAAAAAAAACTCCGCAAAGAAACTGAAGGCAGACGCATCGAAGAGCAAAAGCTCTATAAGCAAGTCATCAAAACCCTCGAAAAAGACGCCGAAATACAAGCCGTAAATGCTGAAATAGATGCCAGACAAAAAGAACGAACCAAAGTTGCTTCACTTTTACACGACTCGGTATGCGGTGGCTTGGTCTCTGCTAAAATGCACATGGAATCCGTAAGAAGCAATATTACTCCTGAAGACAAAGCTGCATTCGCCAGAGGTTTCGGTTTAATCGACGAAGCCTACGAAATCTGCCGCGAAATATCCCACGACCTATCGCCGCCCATGTTGGCAAAATTCGGTTTAGCCCCTGCGGTAGAAGACCTCTGCGAAAAACTCACGACCCCACAAACCCAACTCCACTTCAACGGCATCCTATCCGAAGAACGCCTCGACCACCAACAAGAACTAACCCTCTATCAAAGCATCCAAGAACTCCTTCAAAACATACTTAAGCATTCATCAGCAGCCGAAGCCCATGTCCAACTGACCGATTACGGTGACAGCCTCAACATCCTAGTCGAAGACGACGGAAAGGGCTTCGACACTGCTGCAATAGCCGACGGCGGTATCGGCTTACAAAGAATTAGCACTCGTGTCAAGCACCTCGGGGGCAGCATGGACGTAGATTCCTCTCCCGGCAACGGGACTACGGTCATCATTGATGTCCCCAAATTATTAACATCAGAAAACGGAAGCATCTCATGAAGTTCGCTCAAGAAACCTCTGGCAGTAGGCGTCAAAGTCCTGTAGCTCCAAGTATTTTTGTCAGGGGTTTCTTGCTTACCTTCCGCTATCGCAAATTCCAAGCACCAAATCCCAAATTCCAACAAAATATTACGCAGAACACGTTTGAATTGGGATTTGGAATTTGGTGCTTGGAATTTGAATCATTTATCCTTCCTTCAATTTCTCCGCATTATCCGCTACACGTAGCGCGTCGATAATCCCCTGAATATCACCATCTACGATGCTACCGAGTTTGTATAAGGTGAGGTTGATACGGTGGTCAGTAACACGATTTTGCGGATAGTTGTAAGTGCGGACTTTACCCGACCTATCGCCCGTACCCACAAGGCTTTTACGGGCTCCCGCGACTTTCGACTCATGTTCCTCACGCTGACGCTCGTATAGACGCACATAGAGTTTTTCGAGGGCGATTTCGCGGTTTTTGAGTTGGGAGCGTCCGTCTTGACACTCTACCACCGTGCCAGTAGGTATGTGGGTGACGCGCACCGCCGATTCGGTCTTGTTGACGTGCTGCCCACCTGCACCACTTGCACGGAAAGTATCCCACGAAAGGTCGGCTTTGTTGACGTTGACATCTTCCATTTCGAGGCGTGGCATCACTACCACGGTAGCCGCTGAGGTGTGCACTCGTCCTTGCGATTCGGTCTTAGGAACACGCTGTACACGGTGTCCGCCCGATTCGTATTTAAGCGTACCGTACACATCTTTTCCGCTGACTTCTATGATGAGTTTGCTATATCCGCCTACAGTACCTTCAGTGACGGCAACGATTTCATGCTTCCATTTTTGATTGTCAAAATAGCGCGTATACATTCGATACAAATCGCCCGCAAAGATACTTGCCTCATCGCCGCCCGTCCCCGCACGGATTTCCATAATCGCATTTTTCTCATCTTCGGGGTCTTTGGGTATTAAGAGAAATTTGATTTCTTCCTCCATCGGCTCGACTTTCGGTTCGAGTTCGTCGAGTTCCATCTTTGCCATTTCGCGGAGTTCTTCGTCCGATTCGGTTTGGAGGAGTTCTTTGTTGGTGGCTATGTTGCCGAGCAGGTCTTTGTACTTGTGATACGCATCCACTATCTCGCCAAGATTTTTGTATTCTTTGCTGATTTTGGTGTAGCGTTTCATATCCGCAATTACTTCGGGGTCAGTGAGTTGCTCGCCTATATATTCGTAGCGTTCTTTTATCGCTTCTAATTTATCTAACATGACTAATTTTGAATGTTGAATGAGTGAATTTTGAATAAAATAGAGGGCTGGTTTTGCCCTTTGAAAAGCAAGACGCGCTATATGAATTGTAATTCGGAAAGAG
>JAHDEO010000518.1 GCA_020628725.1 Saprospiraceae bacterium | reverse complement strand
GGGCAAAAATAGGGTTTATTCGGCAGATGTGAAGGAGAATTAACGGGATTTTAACTAATTGTAGCAATATCCGTAAATTCCTTAAAAACCATTGAAACTCCCAAAAAAATTCCTTAACCTTGCAAAATGCAAGCAACTGACCAAAATGAAGAATTGTACGAAGAACTACGCTTTGTAACCGACCCCAAACAACAACCAATGCGTATAGATAAGTTCTTGGTAAACAAGGTAGAACGCGTAACGCGCAATAAAGTACAAAACGCGATACGCGCCGGTTCGGTATTGGTCAATGGTAAACCTGTAAAGCCCAATCACAAGCTCAAAGCGGGTGACGAAATCAAAGTTATTCTTGCCAAACCCGTGAAAACAGGCGAAACTATACCCGAAAATATACCCCTCGACATACGCTACGAAGATGATGATTTGTTAGTCTTGCACAAACCACCGGGCTTGGTCGTGCATCCCGGCATCGGCAATCATACGGGTACGCTTGTCAATGCTTTGGCTTATCATTTTCGGGATTTACCCATCATGCAGGGCAATCGTCCTGACCGTCCCGGTATCGTACATCGTATTGATAAAAATACATCGGGTTTGATGCTCGTTGCCAAGAGTGATTTTGCGATGTCGCATCTTGCCAAGCAATTTTTTGACCACACGATACATCGCCGATATGTCACGCTCGTATGGAGCGAACCGCCTGAAGATGAAGGAACTATCATCGCCAATATCGGTCGCCACCCACGCCATCGTACACTAATGACTGCTTTTGAACCAGACGAAGAAGAGGGCAAACACGCTGTTACACATTATACTGTCTTAGAGCGATTATACTACGTTAGTTTGGTTGAATGCAACTTGGAGACAGGACGCACTCATCAGATTCGTGTGCATATGAAATCCATCGGTTGTCCTGTATTTAATGATGAAAAATATGGTGGTGACCGTGTTTGCAAAGGCACGGTTTTTACCAAATACAAACGTTTTGTAGAGAATTGTTTTGAGTTGATGCCGCGTCAGGGATTGCACGCTAAAGAATTGGGCTTTGTGCATCCAACTACGGGTGAAGAAATGATGTTTAAGAGTGATCTGCCCGATGATATGACGGCAGTATTGGAGCGTTGGCGAGTATATTTGGCAGGAAGAAAGACGAGGTGAGTAGCGAGTGCCGAGTAACGAGAATAAATCGGCCGAGCTAACATACCTTATTCAACGATAAACTCTACCGTATAGTCCGCAGGAAGTTTAGGAACGAGTATCCAATTCATGCTAAAGCGTAATGATTCGCAGATGCCACAAGCATTGACACCAACAGTATAAATGTATTTTTTCAAATCATTATCACGGATTACAATACGGTCAAAGCCGACATTACAAGTACCATCGGCATAGAGTCCGAGTAAAGTTTGGGTATTAAAGTCAATTTCCGGAAGTATCGTACCCACACATTCGGGTGTATTCACAGGTAAAATACCGAGCGATTGATAAGCCGTACTATCATTGATAACATATTGCGGTTCGAGTGCGCCCACATCTGAAAAGCACACCCCCAATTCCAATTCGGACGTAATGATACCGCCCATTGTATCGAAATTATCTTCACAATCATCTACACAACTTATATTGGAAATCATCAAAGCTATTCCAAAAATCATCACCGAAAAATACCTTATCTTGTTCATAGTTTGTTCATTAGGAAAATATTGTGCCAACTCGTATCGACAACTTTAGTTGATGAGTGCTTTTTTTTGTTATTTTTAAATAACTAAAAAACAATTATTTACACAAAAAAAACGAATAATTAACAATCAAAATTTTTCAAGACATCATTATGAAATTCAAAACCTATCTATTCATTTTTGCCTTAATTTTAGGAGCCTGCACTTCTCCCTCTACCAATTCTGAAAATGTAAAATCAAACACCGAAGCGGACCAATACATCACCATACTCGGTACTGCACAAGACGCAGGATACCCACAGGCGGGTTGCAAGAAAGCCTGTTGCAATTTATTTTGGAACGGAAAAATAGAACAAGAATATCCCGTTGCATTAGGTTTGACAGATACGAAATCAGGTCAAAAATACTTGTTTGAAGCTACGCCTGCTATCAAGTTTCAATTAGAAGAATTATCCGAAAAAGAAAACAGCAAAACATTCGTTCCTGATGGAATTTTTCTAACACATGCGCATATCGGACATTACACAGGATTGAAGGATTTAGGGCGCGAAGTGATGGGAACTCAAGGGGTTCCTGTCTACGTTATGCCTCGTATGAAATCGTTTTTGGAAACGAATGGTCCATGGAGTCAATTGGTAAAATTGGGCAATATCAAATTGCAGCAACTCGCTAAAAATGAAGCAATTGCCTTAGAAAACGGCATCAAAGTAACGCCTTTTCGAGTGCCGCACCGCGATGAATTTTCCGAAACAGTCGGCTACCGAATTGAAGGAAAAAATCGCAAAGTGATATTCATTCCCGATATTGATAAATGGGCAAAATGGGAACGCGATATCAAAGAGGAAATTAGCAAGGTAGATATGGCATTACTCGATGGCACTTTCCTGAAAAACGGCGAATTGCCCAATCGTGACATGAGTGAAATACCACATCCGTTTGTCGAGGAAAGTATGACTTTATTTGAGAATTTACCTGAAAATGAAAAGCAAAAAATAATGTTCATTCATTTTAATCACACCAATCCATTGATATGGGATAATGCAGAAATTGAACGCGTCGAAAAAGTCGGTTTCCGAGTCGCCAAGCGAGGAATTAGAATAGAGATTTAAGCCGAAATGTTACATCTTCTCTCTCACGTCTCTCTTCTCTGGTCTCACATCTCTGGTCTGATTGAACGACAAAATATTGCCCATCTGATAGCATGTACGGCAGCGTGGTTCGTAGGATTCTTTTTCACCCAAAACAACCGTACTGCCTTCCTGTACAAGTCGGTATGAATGCGTGGCGAGATTGCCACAATGCTGACAAATCGCATGTACTTTGGTGATGTATTCTGCGACTGCAAGCAGGTCGGGCATGGGTCCGAAAGGCTTGCCGCGAAAGTCCATATCCAAGCCTGCAATGATGACGCGGATTCCTTTCAGAGCAAGTTCCTGACAAATATCCGTGAGGTCATTATCAAAAAATTGAGCCTCGTCAATTCCCACTACGTCTACCTCGTCAGTAAGCATCAGCAGGGCTTTTGAATTTTCGATGGGTGTGGAAACGATGTGATTTTTGTCGTGCGAAACGATTTTTTTCTCATCATAACGTGTATCAATTTTGGGCTTAAATATCTCTACACGCTGATTGGCAATGCGTGCGCGTTTGAGGCGACGAATGAGTTCTTCCGTCTTTCCTGAAAACATCGAACCGCAGATGACTTCTATCCATCCACTGCGCTGACTTTTAAAATGTGGCTCTAAAAACATGGTTTAAGTTGCGAGTTAGCGAGTTACGAGTTACGAGCTACATTAATACATATGAAAAATATTTCATATCACTTAAAATCTCATAATCCACAACACATTACCCGTGTAATCAAATGCAAGTGCAATTTTGACTTTTTGCTTTTCAAACTCAAAAGTACGACATGTAGAGAATTAAAAGATTTTTTTTGAGTTAAAAATCGTGTAACACGAAAAAACGTCAAAGACATCCAAGCTTTTTCCGCTTGAATTTGTCAGTCCGTAGTTTAAATAAAAGAAAAACATAAGTTTTTCAAGCAACATAAAACGCTGTTTCAAAGGGCTTTTTATGTGACAAAATGTTTGATTTGTAAAAATGCACCAAACTGTTACTTTTTTTAAGGAACAATCTGCCGCATATTGCAGTCGTAATTCATTTTTAACAATAGAACACTAAATACGATGAAACGACAAACGACACTTTTACTGGTTTTCTTTTTTCTTTTTGTAGGAGAATATATTAATGGGCAAGACTGTCCTACAGGAGATGTTGTGATTACTACTCAAGAAGAAGCGGATGCCTTTGCGTCGCAATACCCTAATTGTACGCAAATAAGCGGAGATTTTAGTATTTCAGGAATTGGAATCTCGCCTGATTTACCTGCTTTGGAACGAGTGACAGGTAAATTTTCTTTCTACTCCAGCACTGACTTGGATGCTATGCCCAATTTAAGATATATAGGAAGTCTCACAGTTTCCAGTAATATGTCGTCTGTCATATTTTCTTCTTTGGACTCAATAGGGGGCGATTTAAGAGTTCACCAAGGGGAATTCTGTTGCCTAGCTCACTTTCCTTCTTTTCCTCAACTCACCTATATTGGGGGCGACTTGCGGGACGACAAGTTCTGGGAAGGGTCTAATTTTGATGGTTTTGATAATTTACAATACATTGGAGGTGATTTTTTTATTCAAAATGATGAAATTCACAATCTCAATGAACTAGACACTATTGGCGGTAGCCTGATTTTTTCTGACCCTCCTGAAACACACTATTCTCCCGGATTTGTAATTGATATTACCGGATTTAACCAACTTAAGTATATTGGAGGCAATTTTAAACTTGAGGCTCAATATGACTTAGACGGCAACGTAGTGGGGTGTGTCAGAGATTTAAGTGGCTTATCTGCTCTCAACTATATCGGTGGTAATTTTGAATACTTAGGACAGCTCGATTCAGAATGCTATAACCCATTATATGAGATAGTAGGCATGGAAAATATTAGAGAGGTAGGAGGAACAATACACATAAGATATAGCATTTTAGAGAATATTAATTTTTTGGAAAAATTACACACAGTCGGAGGGTCTCTGATACTTCAGAACAATAATTTAACAAATATTGATGC
>JAHDEO010000517.1 GCA_020628725.1 Saprospiraceae bacterium | reverse complement strand
AATATATAACTTTCAAATGATGTTTACTTTATTAAGTATTTCATTAACTGATAAATATTATTGGCTTGCCGTTTGGGCAGTCTTGGGGCTTATTGGTTTGTTATTTATAGTCGAAATATTTCTAAAACTTAATGATACGCCATATGATAATGTGAATAGGATTATTCGGAAGTGGGCATCCAAGCAATTCTATTTTGTCACCTTTCTTGCCGGCGTGGTTTCGGGGCATCTTTTTTTAGGTTCGACTGTAAATTGGGTGGATTGCGATAAATTGGGGATTCAATTCAGTTGTGATACATTTAATATTTTGGTGGTGGCTGCACTGTGTATCGTCTTGCTTATTATAGGCTTGCTTACACAAAAAGAACCAACGAAAGAGCGCACACAATACATACTCTATGCCGCTGGTTTGGTGGTGGGGCATTTCGGTTGGTCACTAAATATTTACGTTTAAATTGACGATGAAAAAAATTGCTGAAATATTATGCAGAATATTTGAAAGCCTGACAATGCGAAGAGCTAAACGGCTCGTTCTATTTGTCTTCATTGCACTGTTAGTAGTTGATATAGCGTTTGTTACATCTGATGATTTCCCTACAATTAGTCAGATGATATTTGATTCTTCCCCTAAATATCTCGTTATTATTTGGTTGTTTGGCTTGACGATTACCAACTTTTTCTTTCAACGGGAAACCTCCGAACCATTCAATATACGTATCAATTTTCTCATCCTTTTTTCTATCACCATAGTGCTTTGGTTGATAGGCTTAACGATTAAACAACCCACCACGATTAAATGCGAAAATTATAAAACAGAAATTCCAAAATTTGAAACGCCTTTTGTTACACGGGTTTTGTGTCAGGATTTGACGCTGGGCGTCAGTGAAGTGCATCTCAGAAATTGTCAATCATTTACCTGCCACGACAAGATACATTTCAAACTGGATTTAGCCGTTCCGGTGAAATTTCTACTACTTTTTTTGGGCATCATACTTGGATATATTTTGTGGCCCCTGAAATTGCTTCCTCCTCCTTCCTAACGTGGCGAAGCCACTATTGCTATATTGTTTCATGGTTACATTGTTATTATGATTTTTGCTTCGCAAAAACTTATTCCAACCATGAAACCATAAAGCAATCGAACAATGATAAATCATTTCAACTCCAAAACCAACACATCATTCATCGGCAATTCAATATCGTCATCTAACGAGAAAATCTTACCCGAAATCACATCTTTACCTGTCGAATATTCACCTGCCATCTCCTCAAATCGCTTCATATCCAAGGTAGTTTTCGTTTTATTTTTATTCAAAATTACCATAACTTTCTCATCATTTGTATAACGAAAATACACATACACACCATTCTGCGGAACGTAATGCGTCAACTTTCCCGTGTGAATGGCATCAGTCGTTTTTCGCCACCTAAGCAATTGACTGACAAATGCTTGCGCTTCCTTTTGAATATCCGTCAAACCCTCGCCCGTAAAAGCATTCACCTTATCCCCTTCCCATCCGCCGGGAAAATCGGTACGCACAATCCCGTGGTCGGGCGTAGAGGTCATCAATATTTCCGTACCATAATACATCTGCGGAATCCCGCGCATCGTCAGCGTAAAAGCAATCGCTTGTTTCCAACGTCCGTAATCCTCATTCAGTTGCGAAAAAATGCGCTGCATATCGTGATTATCGGGGAAGGTCACGAGGTTCATCGGATCGGGATAGAGGAAGTCTTGAGCAATCATCTCATACACCTGAATCCAGCCTGTAAACCACGCTTCTTCCGAATTGAGGGCTTCGATGAGTTGGATATTTACGGGGAAGTCCATCACACTTTTCAGTTCGGAGGTGTAGCCGTTGGGATTTTGCTTGCCGCGTTGCCAGAATGATACGATAGTCGGCGCATTAAACCACTCCTCACCGACGATATTTAGGTTGGGATATTGGCGCATCATCGCCTCCGTCCATTGCGCCATGTACGTCGCGCCCGGGTACGGGTAGGTATCCATGCGTATGCCCGACAAACCAAGATATTCGACCCACCATATGCTGTTTTGAATCAGGTAGTTCGCCATTTGTTCGTTGCGCTGATTGAGGTCGGGCATCGTTGGTACAAACCAGCCGTCTATGAAGGCTTTATAATCCGATTCCGCCGCGTATGGGTCTTGAATGAGCGTCTTTTTGTGATTGGTTTGCGTGTATTCGTCCCACTGATTTATCCAATCTTCCGAAGGCAAATCTTCCATCCACCAATGATACAATCCGCAGTGATTCACAATCATATCCATGATGAGTTTGATGCCTTTTGTGCGGGCTTCATCGGCGAGTTGTTGGTAGGCTTCATTCGTTCCAAAACGCGGGTCAACTTTGTAGTAATCCGTCGTAGAATAACCGTGATACGAGTATTCAATCATATCATTTTCGAGGACAGGATTCAACCAAATTGCCGTAAATCCCATGTCTTTGATATAATCCAAATTGTCTCTAATTCCTTGAATATCACCGCCGTGCCGTCCACCTTTGAAGTTGCGATTGGGGCGTTCTTTCATCGTGGGAATATCGTCATTCGCAGGGTCGCCATTCGCAAATCTATCGGGTGTAATCAGGTAAATCGCATCAGACGCATCGAAACCCGTAATCGCGCGTGTACGTTCGCGGAGTTCGTATTTTTTTGTGATAAATTTTCTTTTTCTTTTATAAAAATCAATATCAAACGCGCCTGCTTTCGCTTGTTTATTTATTTTAATTTGTAAAAACAAATAATTCGGATTTTCCACTTGAATCACCTTGCGAAGTGTCACATCTTCACTTGGAATGACGGGGCGCAGTTCCGCCACATTTTCCCCGTAAATCATGACTTCAATTTCGTTGTGTGCCATGTCTATCCACCAATTTGGCGGTTCTATTCTTTCGATGGATTGGGCGATGAGGCATTGCGTAAGCAGCGTAAATAATAAAGCGAATGGATATTTCATGTTCAAAATTATTAAATAAAATCAATAACTTATGAGCGTTTTTATTGAGTGGATGAATATTTTTTTGAAAAAACAATCAGTGTAGCTTGCAATACTCGGCTATAAGTCTTTATATTTACAAGGTGTAGCTGAGTATTAAGTTTAATACTCGGCTATAAGTGTATATTTTTTGTAATTATAGCCAAGTATTTAAATGAAGCAAGAATTAATAGGGCGTAAAGAAGAACAGGACATTTTAAAAAAAGCCTTACAATCCGAATCGGCAGAATTGGTATCAATCGTGGGGCGGCGAAGAGTAGGAAAAACCTTTTTGGTAGAAACTGCCTACAAGGATAGTATAGCTTTTGAAATGACAGGGATTCAACATGCACCCCGAACTGAACAATTACAAAATTTTGCTATTCAATTTACTAAATATTCAAAAAAATCATTTCCTGTCACACCACCTAAAAATTGGTTAAGTGCCTTTTATCTATTATCTGAATTTTTAGACCCCAAACAGCAACATCAAAAAGTCGTTGTCTTTTTAGATGAATTGCCGTGGATGGCAACTCAAAAATCGGGCTTTTTGCGTGGTCTGAGTTGGTTTTGGAACAGTTGGGCGATTCATAAAAATGTGGTGGTGGTGATATGCGGTTCGGCGGCTTCATGGATGATACAAAAAGTAGTGCGAAACAAAGGCGGATTGCACAACAGAATAACTCGCCGAATACATCTGGAAGCCTTTAATTTATCGGAAACAGAACTTTTCCTAAAAACGATTAGCCCAAATATAGACCGTTATCAGGTCTTACAATTGTATATGGCAATTGGCGGAATACCGCATTATTTAAAAGAATTTGAAGCCGGAAAAAGTGCCGTTCAGAATATTGACGCCCTTTGTTTTTCTAAAACAGGACTGCTACACGATGAATTTTCTCTGCTTTATCCCGCCTTATTTGACAATTCTGAAGAGCATATAAAAATCATTCGATTGCTGGCAAATAAACGACAAGGATTGACCCGAAAGGAAATTATCAACATCGGAAAATTGCCCAATGGTGGCAACACTTCTAAGGTCATTGAGGAGTTGGTTCATTCGGGATTTGTTCAGTCTTATTATGCTTTTGGGAAAAAGAAACGGGATTTACAATATCGTTTAACGGATGAATACACCTTATTTTATCTGAAATTTATTGAAAAAAACAGGAGCGAGGGCAGCGGTACTTGGAAAAAATTAAGTCAAACACAAACTTGGAAAAGTTGGAGTGGTTATGCTTTTGAAAGTATTGGATTGAAGCATATTCAACAAATAAAAAAAGCATTAGGTATTACCGGAATTTATGCTGAGGCTTCTACTTTTAGCGTGAAAGGAAATGATGATTTTCCCGGTTGTCAAATTGACTTATTGATTGATAGAAACGACCATGTTATCAATCTGGTAGAATTGAAATTTTACAATCAGGAATATATTATGACCAAGGATTATGCGAAAGCATTGAGAATTAAAATGGCTGCTTTTAAAGCCGCGACCAAAACTAAAAAACAACTATTTCTCACCTTTTTAAGTGCTTTTCCGCTTTTACCCAATCAACATACTATCGGCTTGGTTGACCAAACACTGACGATGGATGATTTGTTTGAGGTGGTGTGATATTGAAAAATCATATTCCAAGTACCTTTCTCTTAAAATTTAAATATCAAGAATCTGTAAATTTAATGAATTTGTTTAACTGACGAATATCTTTTTGAAAAACAAGATGTATGACTTATATTTATAGGAGTGGTGTATGGCTTTGAAGGAACAGACTCGTCAGACTCATTTTCCTTCTTTTTGTATGGATATTGAAAATATACGCAAGTTTATTGCG
>JAHDEO010000516.1 GCA_020628725.1 Saprospiraceae bacterium | reverse complement strand
GCCCGTAGACAATACCTGTCCACAAGGAGATGTCCATCTCGCTAACCAACAACAAGTAGATGATTTTCTTATAGATTATCCTGAATGCACTACAATATCAGGAAATCTAACCATTGCAGGCAGTGCTTTCGGATTCATCAATAATGTAGATGCCCTCAGCCAAATCACTGAAATTCAAGGCGACCTCATCATCGGCGAAAACTTTGTTGCTATTGATTTATCCGGTTTAAATAACGTCACCTCCATAGGCGGCACATTGACCATTGCCAACAACTATGAACTCTCCGTCTGCAACCTACCCTTCATCTGCGACTATCTTGCAAATGGCGGTACAGCCACTATCAACAACAATAATGGCGGTTGCAATTCTTTAGCAGAGGTCGAAGCCGCTTGTATGCCTGTAGCTGAGTGCCCGGATACCTTCCTTCCCTTTTCACAGGAAGACATAGACAATTTTCCGAGCAACTATCCCAATTGCACTGAGATTCAATACCTTGATATTTCTATTGGTGCCAACATTACCAATTTAGACAGCTTGGCACAACTCACCAGCATCACCGGAGATATAGAAATAGCCAACACAGAACTCACCAGTTTGTGGGGCTTGCACAATCTGACCAATCTTGGTAGCTTTTTATATATTTACGAAAACCCTAATCTCTCAGTATGTAGTCTGCCCAACATCTGTGAGTATATCGAATCCGGTCAGGATTCAGGTATATTCAATAATGCTCCGGGTTGTAGTTCAGTTGAAGAAATCCAACTGCTCTGTGATACTCCATGCACAGGTACAGGCGAGGCAACTACCGATTCCCTCACACACATATTTGACGAGGATTTATTCATTGATGGTGTTGGTTTTGAAAACAACCCAACAGTTACATTCACCGACCCCGGCACACCCGCCAACGCAGTATTATCCGAGATTCAATTGGAATTATATTTTAGATTAAATGGTAATTCATGTGAAAACGAAATCGCTATACAAATCACCGATCCCGCAGGCAATACCCAACCTTTGACTGCTTACACAAACTGTGATGGTGGTACAGGTTTGTATTATGTCAATTTGAATGTCCCTTCGGGAAATACAACAGGCAGTGTAGCCGATTGGCGCGTCGAATTTGACGATACCAATGACCAAAATGCCGACTACGAATATTCCGTCCGTTTCGCCCGTTTGAATTATGTCGCAACTACCGGAGGCGGTAGCGGCGAAACGATCGTAAATGAAGTCTCCGAAATCGCAGATATGGATTTATTTATTGACGGCGTAGGTTTTGCGAATAATCCGAATGTCACCTTCCCCGACCCCGGCACACCCGCTGATGCCGTATTATCCGATATTTCACTTGAGTTATATTTTAGATTAAATGGTAATTCATGTGAAAATGAAATCGCTATACAAATCACCGACCCTGCGGGTAATACCCAACCACTCACAGCCTACACGACTTGCGATGGCGGTACGGGTTTGTATTATGTGAATTTGGACGTACCAAGCGGAAGCACCACAGGAAGCGCGGCAGATTGGGTAGTAGAATTTGATGATACCAACGACCAAAATAGCGACTACGAATACTCCGTCCGGTTCGGTAGATTGACTTATACGACCACATATACCGAAGGCGGCGGAAGCACACCTGTTATTATAACTGATGAAGTCTCAGACTTTGCGGATGCTGACTTATTTATTGATGGAGTTGGTTTTGAAAATAATGGCACATACACTTTCACCGATCCGGGCACACTGGCGGATGCGGTATTGTCGGATATTTCACTTGAATTATATTTCAGATTAAATGGCAATTCATGCGAAAATGAAATCGCCATCCAAATCACCGACCCCGCAGGCAATACCCAACCATTAACGGCTTACATGACCTGCGACGGTGGTATAGGTTTGTATTATGTGAATTTGGATGTACCAAGTGGGAATACAACAGGCAGTGTGGCTGATTGGCTCGTCGAATTCGATGATACCAACGACCAAAATAGTGACTACGAATATTCAGTACGTTTCGGCAGATTAACTTACACAACGCAGTACGACCTATGTGATACCCAAATGATGATAGTCGAAGAAAACGAAGACAAACAACAACGCGCCAACCCATCAACTCCACAACTCGTCGTCAACTCATCAACTCGACAACTCCACAACTCGTCGCTAAAACTCTACCCCGTACCTGCGAATGAACATTTGAATGTAGAATATTTTTCGGAAAACATTCATTCAACGAATATTGAAATACTTTCTAATGAAGGCAAAATGCTGATGTCACAAGAAGCATTTGTACAAGAAGGTATCAATACCATTCAATTGGATATAGCCGACCTTCCTGCGGGACATTACCACATTCGCATGTATAATGCAGATGATATGCAGATGCAGCCTTTTATAAAAATACAGTAATGTAAGACTGTCAGCCTAATGGCAAAAACAAAAACCCGACGAAATCTCTGATTTTGCCGGGTTTTTGTTTTTACAATAAAATCAATACATTCGCGTAGCGATTAGAAAAACACATAACTATCAACTATGGACTATCGACTACGGACCGTTGACTACCTAATTGTAGGACAAGGTGTAGCGGGTACAATGCTCGCACATTTCCTATTGAAAGCAGGCAAAACCATCGCCGTCATAGATGCGCCCGACCAACAAGCCGCCTCCAAAGTTGCCGCCGGAATCATCAATCCGGTGACGGGTAGGCGCATCGTAAAAAGTTGGCGAATAGATGAACTACTACCTTTTGCCGTAGCAACTTACCGCGAAATCGAAGCGCAATTCGGCGTTGAGATTTTTACTCAAAAAAACATCCTGCGTTCATTTGATACCAATAAGCAATTTCAAGATTGGTCCATCAAAAGCGGGCGCGAAGATATGCGCGATTACATTACCGATGAATGCGATGCAAGTCATTTAAATGGTATCGTAAAACCCAAATTTGCATGGGGAGAAATCTACGAAAGCGGACGCACGGATTTGGCTTTATTGACTCATATTTATCGTAATTTTTTTATTGAAAATAATATATTTTTTGAAGAAAAATTCGATTATAATAAAATTGAATTTCGTGATAATTCGTTGATTTATAATAAAATAAAAACTACGAAAATTATCTTCTGCGAAGGTTGGCGCAGTTGCTTCAATCCCTACTTCAATGACTTGCCACACGAAGCCGCTAAAGGCGAATTACTTATCATTCGTATCCCGAATATACAATTGGATAAGATGGTAAAATCCGGCGTATTTATAGTGCCAATTGGCGATGAAAAATACTGGGTCGGTTCCACCTACGAATGGTACGACCTTAACGACACACCGACAGAATCCGCCCGTGCCGACCTCATCACACGCCTCGAAAAAATCCTCGAAGTCCCTTACGAAATCCTTGAACATCATGCTGCTGTGCGTCCTGTTTTTAAGCATCGACGTCCGGTGATTGGTTGGCACTCCGAACATCCGCAATTAGGAATTTTTAATGGTTTAGGGACAAAAGGTGCGTCGATTGCACCGTTTTGGGCAGCGCATTTTTGCCAACATTTGTGTGAGGGGGCGCCATTGGATGAGGAGGTAGATGTGCAGTTGTTAATGAGTTAATGCCTCCGTATCGACGACTTTAGCCGTCGCAGTTTACCGACCACTTGACGGCTAAAGTCGTCATTACAGACACATTACAAATGACATTCAACATACTAAATAAAACAGACACACCGACTTTAAAAACTACCATCGCCGATTTACTACTCATTCAACGACGGGTACATGGCGTCGAAAGCTCTGTAGAATACATCATGGAAGGTATCGAAAATGCATTGGACAATGCGGCTTTCACCAAAATATTTTATGTAGAAATGGACGGGGTTATCTGCGGGGTATGTTTCGGAAACATAGGCAGTAGCATCTCCAAAGCAGGCAACTATATCTGGATTAACGAACTTTTTGTGTCTGAAAATTACCGGAGAAAGGGCCTGGCTACTTTTATGTTGAATGAACTAATCACATGGTGTCGCAATAACAACATTAAAGGCATAGATTTGGAAACCACCGTAGATAATGAACCTGCTATCGGCTTGTATCAAAAATTTGATTTTGTATTTGACCAATATGCGTTTCGGTGCACTTTGTTATTGTAATGAGTAAATGAATAGATGAATAAATGAGTAAATGTTTTCACACCAAAATCAATGAAGCATATCGCTACGTTGAAATATTCCTACATTCAAAATTTACTCATTTATTCATTTACTAATTCAACCATCATTCTCCTGCTTCCTCAATGATTGTATCTCTATTCTTCACATACTTCTCCAACCATTGGTCTTGCTCCCAAAGCATGTGCAATACACTTTCCTTTGCACGATAGCCATGACTTTCCTTTGGCAACATCACTAAACGAACTGTTGCGCCCAAGCCTTTAAGCGCGTTGAAATAACGCTCACTTTGCATCGGATATGTACCCGAATTATTGTCGGCTTCACCGTGAATGAGTAGGAGAGGGGTTTTCATTTTATCGGCGTGCATAAAAGGCGACATTGTATAATACACCTCCGGTGCCTCCCAATATGTGCGCTCTTCCGCCTGAAAACCAAAAGGCGTCAGTGTACGATTATACGCACCACTACGCGCGATACCCGCTGCAAATAAATCGGAATGCGAAAGCAAATTCGCCACCATAAACGCACCGTAACTATGTCCGCCTACAGCCACGCGGGTGCGGTCGATATAGCCGAGTTCATCAACGGCGTCAATAGCAGCTTTGGCATTGGCAACCAATTGTTCACGGAAAGAATCGTTGGGTTCAGTCTCGCCTTCACCAACGACAGGGAAT
>JAHDEO010000515.1 GCA_020628725.1 Saprospiraceae bacterium | reverse complement strand
CAACGGATTTTGAGCCATTTGCGCTTTTTCTTCAACACCTCAAAGGTCTCACCAAACAAGAGTTGGGACACCATCTCGCTCGTATCATCAGGCTTCGCACGCACAGGCGACATACTCAATGGACAGATTCCGAATTTCATGGGCGCAAAAGTACGGGAAAAAATTTAGATGTCAGACCGTTTTACTGTCAGAAGTCAGAAGTCAGATAATTCAATATAATCTGACATCTGACAGTAAAACGGTCTGACATCTGATATCTTTTATTACCAATAAAAAAAGAGTTTAGTGGTGTTCTAAACTCTAATCTATCGCTGTTGCTAAAGATGATGAAAGTGTGATTGGGTTACAGGGTATACATCCGTAGGTGAAAAAATGTTTTCTGGGATTAACTGTTCTGCCTTTTATTCAAGGCGCCTGAGTAGAGAAAGGTTTCCGGGGTTTGCTTGTTCTCTGCTTTGTTTCAAAGGTGTTTATTTGGGGAAATGTTTTTCATGGAGCTAATGCTTGCCTTCGATATGTGTGTGCTTAGTGATGTTCAAATCTTTACTCTTCTTCAATTTCTTCTAATACAATTTCGGGAGTAGGTACTTCTTCGGTCATTGCCCTCCAATTGGTATTATCGGCAGAGATGGCACTTGGCAGTACGTAAGTTTTTATTTCCTCTGCTTTTACATCGTAATAGCCTCTTTTTCCAAAATTACCGGAGATTTCAATGCCATTTTCTACATCTCTGATAAAGAGTACATTGAATGGTGCTTCAGTTTCAACGGCAGGATTAAAAGGTCCGTCCCATTTAAATTTCTCTCCCTCTTGTAGAAGTTTCAATAATCCGACGCTTGTCCCTACCCATAGAGTATCGTTGACATCGAAATGAATGAAATTAGTTCTTAACCAATTGTCTTCGTCACCTCCTATCAGAACTTTTCCATCTTCTGTAATCTCTGTTTTTTCATCAAATAGGTGAGAAGTGTAGGGAATAGCTTTCCACTCGTCCTTGCCTTGTTCCATAACAGCGACTCGATTGCCATAAGTGCCAATCCAGATGTCTGCCCTTTGGTTGGCGGCAATACTTTCTACTTCGTTGGAAGGTACGTTGGAGTTTTCTTTGGTATATTCGGTACGTTCTCTAGTGGTTTGGTTAATTTTGATGACGCCTTTTCCTGTGGCTAACCAAAGGTAATTTCCAATATTGATGGAGTCATTTACCTTATCATTAGTTTCGTTACCATAGTAACCATTTCCATTACTCATAGTGGTCTAGTTTAGGTGAAAGAATGTGTATAATTGTAAAAACGTTTATGGATTTGATATTTTTATTGCTAAATTTGTAACAGGAATAATCCTTACTACTCTCCATTTTGCAATGTATTTCTATCTTACCATAATTGATTTAAGTGCAAGTAAATACAAAAAAAGGCTCTATACAAGTATATATTAGTGTCAAAAATTAAAGGTAAGTAGAAAGAAAAGTCATTATTTTCACCCACAATACATTATATATCAAGCATTTAAATCTAAAATCAAATTAAAGAAAAATGCCCGGTTCTGCATCTAATTCTACATCTAGGATATTCGAATTAATCCACTCTCTTAATAGTTCAGAAGTTCGTTATTTCAGAAGTAATTCTAAAGGAAGTACTGATAATGAGAAAACTTATTTGAACGTTTTCAATAGAATATTGAATATGGATACCTATGATGAAGGGAGATTAGCTCGAAAAGTTGGTATCACCATTAAAAATTTACGTGTCGTCAATACGCAGTTGTACAATAGAATTATTGATAAATTGCACGAATTTCATCTAAAAAACTCAATAGAAGAAAAAGTAAAAAAGGATTTACACATTATCAAAATATTATTAGAAAAAAATCTACAAAGTCATGTAAGTAGAATATTGAGTCGCACCCGAGAAACCATAGTCAAATACGAACTCTTTGAACAGCTACCTGATTTACTGAAAATTGAGCAATTGATATGGGATAAAAACTGGTATAAGGAAGTCGATAATACTGATATACGTGCGTTGCACAATAGAATGATTGAGGGATTGGAACAACAAAAAAATTTGAGCCTTTATCAAATGTATCGTTGTATTATTCGGAAAGCTCATTTTGATAAAATCAGACTGGACGAGGATGTAAAGTTCATTCCTGATGAAGCATTTAAATCGCCGGAACAAGCCACTTCACTAAGGTCTAAAATTGAATACTATAAAATATTGGCTACTTATTATTTCATGACCGGTAGCGGGGATATGGCACTCAAATACAGTCAAGAATCAGTCAAAATATATGAAACAAATCTTAAACTAATTGATTTATTTCCAAAAGATTATATCATCACTTTAAGTCATTATTCGATTGACAGTTTAAATTTGGGGCGAGACAATGAATTTGATAAGGGGCTAGAAAAAATAGAAGGTTTGCTGGAGCAAGACCCATTCAAAAAAGTTCCAAGCCTCAAGAGTAAAGCATTTGAAATATTGTACCGCCTGAAATTTAATCGGATCATTATTGAAAGAAAATTTAAGCCGGGACTGGAACTAATTGAAGAATTCAAACCTTTATTTAAAAAGTACAAACCAGAGACACCAATGGTTCCCCAAATCGAGCTTTGCTATATGGTTGCTTATATTTTATTTGTGAATGAGCAGTATAAGGAATCATTAGTTTGGTTAAACAACATTACACAAAAAAGACCAAATGCAGCACAAGAGATTTGCCTTTTTGCCGAATTACTTGAGCTGGTAGCATATTACGAATGTGGGCATAAACACTTTGATAACCTCATCACTAAAGTGCAAAATCGCATTCAAAATACACGGGGAGAATTATACGAGTCTGAGAAACAACTTTTTGCATTATTGAGAAGACTCGATAATACAGCACATTCAGATCGAATAAATGTATTTGAGAGATTTCTGCCTATCATCGAAGAATTAAGACAAAAACCTGAAGAGGCGCGTTTTTACGGTCATTTCGACCTACTACGCTGGATAAAAAGCAAATTGGAGCATTAATATACAGTATCTTTATCTTTTTCAATGGATGATTCCAAGAATTGAAAAAACGTTCTCTTGTTAGGCGTATAGCCTATCGCTCCGAGTGTTTCTTTTTCAGCATTCACGACAGAGAAATACGGTTGACTACCACACTTGCATATCTCAATTGCCAAATCAACATTAACAGTTCCCACTGTTCTCATCATTTTTTTTGAGAACCTTGACTGTTGACGTTGGTCTACCGGTATTTTCGTTCTATCATCTACTACCAAAGGTATAAACAAGAAGTTTTCTACGATTGTCTTTGCGATAAATCTATTCCCCAAAACCCGTTCTTCCATTTTACGGCAATTCACGCACCCCAGACTATTAAAATAAAACAGAATTGGTTTTCCCGTCAACTTCGACTTCTCTACAATCTCCTCTAAATCAACAGTAAAGCCGGGTATAAAAAAATCATTCTTCCTTAATTCATAGTAATCTTGAAGCCGAACATCATTGCTACCTGCACAGGAAAAAATGAGTAAAATAAGGAGTAATTTGAACAGTCTTTTCATCAATTGCTATTTTATTGAACGTTATGTTTTTTGATGGATGATTTCAGGAAGTAGATAAATTCCCACTTATCGGATGTATAACCTCTTTCTGCGATTAATTCGCCTTTATCATTCACAATCGCAAAATATGGTTGGCTATTATTATAAGTCAAGTCAATTTGAAATTCAATATTCCATTGCCCTACCGTCTTGATTTCTCTGTTTTTGTATTTTGATTTTTTGACTAAATTTTCCGGTAATTTCTTTCTATCATCTACCGCTAAACTGACTACAATAAAATTATCCAACAGGTACTTTCTGATGGATTTATTTGAGAAAATAACACGCTCCATTTTTCTATCCCCAACAACCCCATATCCAGTGAAATAAAACAGAACAAATTTATTCTCTGCCTTAGCCAATTCATACACTTTTTCAGGTTCAACAAAATCGCCTTTAGGAGAAATGTAATCCATAAATCCTTCATCAGCATAATTGCATGAAGTCAGAAAAAACAATAAAATCAAACTACAATATCTCATAAAAATCCCTATTGATTGCCGTCTACCGTCAAGTGAAACGTCCGTCCACCGTCACAACAAACACCCTGTCCACCAAACATACACCATACTCACCAATGCAATCACATTCGACCCCACGCCAAATAACTGCATTTGCTCCACTGTATAACGTTTTGTTTTGTAAATAAGTGTCAAATCCAATATCAACCAAATCAAGCCCAAGCCCAACATGCCACCAAAAATATGATCGCCATAAACAAAAAACAATAAAGCCGTTTCAACAGCTACAATAATGATAATCAAAACTTTAGTTGCTCGCATACCGAGTGTAGTGGCAGTAGTCGTGCGTCCGGCTTTGCGGTCGGGCGTGATGTCCATCACTTCGCCGATGAGTTGAGATTGCACGGCAAACAGCAATAAATAAAAATAAGTCAACCACCGCAAATCCGATAAATCATTGACCATGATGCTAAACGGTACGACGAGCAAGTAACCAAATTGCGCTGCCAAATCCAGCCCGGGCATATTTCGCAGTCCTTTTTTCGGAAAATTATACGCTACCAAAATCGCCCCCAATACAGCAAACAAAGCCACCATTTCCCATCCTTCCAATGCAATAAAAATTAAGCAGAAAAATAATTGAACCTTGGCAATTGCCGAAGGTAATTGAGCGAGTTGTTCTTTTGTTCCTTTTGCACCAAATAAGAAGCTGTCTTTGCGCGGGTTAAGTTGATCGGTTTCGTAATCTACGATGTCATTCCAGCCATAAATCAAAAAATTCAACGGAA
>JAHDEO010000514.1 GCA_020628725.1 Saprospiraceae bacterium | reverse complement strand
AGGTACCGGGGGTTCGAATCCCTCTTTCTCCGCCATTTTTAGGAAAGCTAATTGATCACCTATCAATTAGTTTTCCTATTATAACTTTAAAAGCAAAACTTCTACAAGTAATCCAACACCTTAAAAACGACAATTAAAGTTTAAATCCATAACTTTTTATACAAAGATTTCAAGTTTTTACTTCAATTATTAGCTGATGCTAATTAGTTGGTAGTTAGTTTTTTGTGGCTATTGATTTTTGAAAATTTAGGCTTTTTTCAATTTAAAAAGTAAGATTTTCATACAAAAAACTACGTTTTCCACGCACCCAATGTGCGGTAGATTTGCATTGTAATCGGAGAGTAGTTGAGAGGAACTACTACTTCATTTTTAATGACACTTTAATTATAACCACGATGAAAAAATTCTATTTTTCTACACTTTTTATTTTTACTTTTTGCTTTAGTATTTGGGCGCAATGTCCCAATGCTACGGTCAGATTTATTTATCAACATGAATTAAATGCTTTTGCGG
This sequence comes from Saprospiraceae bacterium, assembly GCA_020628725.1. GTDB lineage: Bacteria > Bacteroidota > Bacteroidia > Chitinophagales > Saprospiraceae > JAHDEO01. The sequence goes on along the minus strand of JAHDEO010000514.1, from coordinate 4,410 downwards.
TAGATTATCCTAATTGCACCCATCCACCCGTAAACATAATAATTGGGGATGATACCGGCAGTACAGTATCGAATATTACAGACCTTAGCCCACTGAGTAATATCGAATTTTCGGGCGGTTTACGGATTTATAATGTTGATAATTTGGAGAGTTTAGCCGGTTTGGAAAACTTGACTACTATCAATGGTGCCCTTCACATATCAAGCAATGATGCCTTGTCGGATTTGAGTGGTTTGAATGGTCTTGATTTTGTGGCTGACTTTATAATTACAGAGAATAGCCAGTTAGTCAACTTAGATGGATTGGGTGATAATTTTGTGGTATTTAATTCTATACTTATTGAAGGTAATCATAATCTTATGGACATTATGGGGTTGAGTAACCTGACCAGTATATATGGACATTTAATCATCCAAGATAATCTTTCTTTAGTAAATTTAGAAGGACTGAATAATCTGACAAATGTTGGATTTTACATGAGAATAAACAATAATGATGCGCTCGAAGATGTAACTGCACTGAATAATTTGGAGGCTATAAATGGCTATCTGACTATTATAGGTAATGACAACCTTGTTAGCCTTGAAGGAATGGGAAATATTGACTACACCACAATAAATTCATATTTCTGGATTTTCGATAATTCCAATTTGTCAGTTTGTAATGTTGAAATGGTCTGTGATTATATATCGAATGGTGGAAATGCTTCGATATACAATAATGCACTGGGCTGTGATAATAGGGGTGAGGTAGTTAGCACTTGTCCCGGAGAGTGTCCGCCGGAAAATGTCCTTGTTTTTACTTCACAACAAGAAATTGATGATTTTGCAGTGAATTATCCGAATTGCACCTATTTATCGGGAAGTATGGTGGTAGGTAGAAATGATATTCCATCAGATATTTATGATTTGAGTCCGCTCGACCAACTTACTGCAATACGTGAGCATGTAGATATTGTTCATAATGATTCATTGTCAGCATTGGATGGACTTACCAATCTGACTATAATTGGTGGACATCTGTTGCTTGCTGATAATTCTAATTTGACTAATTTAAACAGCTTAGAGAATTTGATTGCAATTGGGGGAGATCTCGAGATAACAGGAAACGCTGCCTTAGTCAGTTTGGCTGAATTACAGAATATAAATTCAATTAATGGAGTACTCAATGTGTCAAATAACTCAGAATTGAACAGCCTGAATGGTTTGGAAAATATTGAATACAGCACAATAACAAACATGATAATTAACGATAATCCTAATCTCTCTGTTTGTTATGTGGAAAGTGTCTGTAATTACCTTGTAAGCGGAGGACCTCCGGCTACTATAAGTAATAACGATTTCGGCTGCAATACAGCCGGAGAAGTCCAATCTACCTGCATCGCCCTCCCCGTCGAACTCATCGAATTCACCGCCGAAGCACAACGCAACAGCGTCCTCCTCACATGGATAACTGCCTCCGAAACCAACAATCAAGGTTTTGAAATTCAACGTAGTAAAGACGGCATCAATTGGGAGAAAATAGGCTACCAACAAGGCGCAGGCAACAGCACGACGGTTCAAAGCTATCGTTATAATGACAATCAACCTCTTTCCGGTATCAACTATTATCGCCTTCTGCAAGTGGATATTGGCGGTGAGGCTACTTACTCAAATATTGTGAATGTCGTGTATGAAAGCAGCGGTTTTTCTGTCTTTCCCGTACCCGCGAAAGATGAAATTACATTACAACTCGAAAGCTCTCAAACGGTTGTTGAAGTCAACATTAGTAATATTGTGGGAGAAGTCATTCACATCCAAGAACTGCAATTGCCGGAAGGAGTTCACCAATTTACATTTGATATTAGCAATTACACAAATGGCGTCTATTTTCTAACCATTAATAATGGCGACAAAAAAGGTACGCAGCGTTTTGTGAAACATTAACACCTACACAAAAAAAACGTAAGCCTTCTAATTCATTGAATTAGAAGGCTATTTTGATATGAATACGAATTAATTGTTATAGTGTTTTATCTTTGAGCAAAATTCCTCTCCAAAACGAATCATGAGCCAACCAATCAAAATTAGAATTTGACTGCGCCAAATATGACTTTTAGGAATGCGAAATAAATAAATTTGCCTTCTTGACTGAGAGAGTTTGTTCTCATTTTGGGCTTTGAAACCCGCATAAATGTTGATATTTTCAGGGTTTTAAAGTGCAAAATGAGGACAAAATATCCTGTCAAGATGGCAAAGTTATTTTTTTCGCGTTCCTAATTCATTTGAACCTAAATAAAAAGCAACTGTTCCATTAATTCATTCATTCCCATTTAAGCATTTTAGCATTGCATCATTTAAGCATTGTAAATGGAGAATCCGATAGATAAAGATAAAATCACCGAAACACCCGGCACGCTCACCTACGCGCACAATGTAGGTAGTGCCATCGTAAAACCTATTGATAAAGGACGCGTAAAAGGACGTGCGGTATCTGCTATGCACGAGCAGACTTCCACCCAACTCGCTCAAATTCAACGACAAGTAGAACTTCTCGCCGAACAAGCCCGCCAAATCAAAGCCCGCATTGAAGTCTCAGAAAAAATATATGCTGCTGAAATTGGCTTCGAACCACTCATCGGACACATCTACCATCTATACGACAGAACCGACGAAAGCCTCATCCTTGCAATGGTCGGTCCAAATGAATGGGGAAAAAGCGGAATGCCTTATAATAATTTCATTGCTACTGTAAAATTACTCTCTGACCATACTTGGGAAATACAATCGTAACACAGGCTTCCAGCCTGTCCTGTTCTATTTGATGCGTTTCAAGGCATTGAGAAACCTATCCGGCAATTCATCTCGACACGCCATCTGATAATCACTAAAAGAGCAAGGAACAAGTTTATCGTGTTTACGCTTCTTGAGTGAGGGAATTTGTATCCACCAACGCTCACTCTTTTTACTTTTCCAAAAAATAAGCTCATGGTCATTCAAGTTGACGGCATAACGAGTGAAATTACTTTCGTGCATAGGCAGGTCGTGTACGCGCTGCGCATAGCCATCGGCAAAATACCAAATCATTTGAGCGATGATTTGAGCCGTTTGTGCGTGTACATCGTGCGGCGGGTGATAGCCGTAAAAACCTACGGAAGTCATCTTATCACTTACACCTGCGTAATAAGCCATTTGGCAGGCTTCTTCGGCAAAAATACCGCTTGGAGAGGGGAGACGATGCCCCGGCGATTCGGATTGCTTGAGTACCGAAATGTCAAAACTCAACATGTCGGCATCGCGGATAACAGGTTCTATTTCAGAGATGTGAGATTTTATTCTTCCCAGACGAGTGCAATTATATCCTTGTTTGTCAAAATAACTCAAAGTCTTAGGGTCGATAAAATGCGTCTGGTGACCGATATGGCTCAGATTAAATAAAAAATTCTTTTTATCGTGTAAAATTTTATTGAGATAAAAGAAATCTTTATCCTTTTTACGGCGGTCAGTTGTAAAGGCTATGCGCTCATTGACCACCGCCATATTGACAAGCCGATTCAGCAATTGATATGCCTTATATTGTGCAAAAGTAAACGCCTGATGTCCACCAATAATAATAGGAATAATGCCATTCCCTAATAACTCCGCCAATACAGGTATCGTAAATTCAGGATGTATCTTTCGGAAATTCCCTAAATCGGCGATGAGTGTATTTTTATCCGGCGCAGTCATTGTGTATAGGTGGCGACGCACTTCATCTGCGACTTCCTCATCAATACCGACCACCGCCATTCGCACATTTGTCAAGTCGGGCACTTCACTATCAAATACCAATGCGCGTTTACCCCATTGATGCGCTGAAAGGCTGCGTAATGGTACAATATTTTTGGTGTTGATAGGCTTTAACCAATTTTCAAGCATGATTCGAGTTACGAGTTACGGGTTGCGAGTTCTTTGGGGTTATCCAGTTGTTTTTTAAGTATTCTATGAATTTATTGATTCTTTTTCCCAATGAATCGTATTCTTCTATAAGTTGTTGTGTGTCTTCATCTAATTCGGGGTATAGTTGTTCAATTTTTTTGAGATGATTAATGGTTTCATCATTACTTGAATGTGAATAAATCAAAAAGCGAATAAAGTCATTTTTATATTGTTTACGACCATAACCTTCGACTATGTTGGAATTGACGGAATCTGCCGACCTCCTAATTTGACTACCTAATTCATAAGTTTCATGTTTAGGCAACCGAAATGAAAAACGATGAACCCTAATAAACAAATCAAAAGATACTTTATACACATCTAATTCCTTATAAGTTTTTGCCATAACACAATTTTTTTAACTCAAAAACTCTTCAACTAACAACAAAAGTAAGAAATTAACCCGTAACCCGTAACCCGTAACCCGTAACCCGTAACCCGTAACCCGTAACCC
>JAHDEO010000513.1 GCA_020628725.1 Saprospiraceae bacterium | reverse complement strand
GTTCGGGAGATACTGAAATAAATTCAGCATGACGTTCTGGTTTGGGAGTAGCGTCGATAGCCTTCAACCAAGTTGAATTCACAGCCTCAAAGCCCAAAAAGGTATAGCAACCTTCGATATTCAAGGCTTAATTAACAAGAAAGCAAGGCGATACATAAAGTAAATTTGGAGCGAAGAACTATTGTTCAATACACTTATTCGGGGGAAATAAAAACGATGCTGCCCGAATGTGGTGCTAATGATATTATGCTGTGTTTTTTGGGGAAAATCAGGCGCAACTTTTTTCACAAAAATAAAAAATATATAAAATATACTGTGAGTGGGGTAAATTTCGGAGAATATTAACGTCGTTAGACGTGGTTCATTTGGTAGCCCCAAGTTTCAACTTGGGGGAGTAATTTTTTCAACCCAAATGAGTGTCATAGACACGGTACATCAAGCTATGCAACGTACCTACGGCACTCCGATTGTGAGGATAAACTCTTTACCCAAGTTGAAACTTGGGGCTACTAAATCGGGCGTGTCTAACGACACTTTTTTCAAAAATACAGTGCTTTTATTTTCCGAAATTTATCCTGTGCAAAGTAAGCCGGACATCCTTGCGGCGCGAACTGGAAGTGTCGCGCTACGTTTCCAATTAAAACTGTGCAGAAACCCGAAGACTCACCGACAGCATATTCGGAAACGAAGCCCATTCCAAGCCCTGTGCATTGCCCGAACCACTGATACCTTCGGGGTTGATATTGTCGGGGATAGTGCTGTAAAAATAGAACAAATCTCTACCGACCAGACTCACATCCAAGCCCTCAAAAAAGGGCAGTCGCGCCATGCTTTTTGCGGGGACTTGGTAGCTGAGAGAGAGTTCGCGCATTTTGACCCAAGTGTTGTTGAGGATGCCGGGTGTGGTGAGGATTTTTCCCCAACCGCCTGCATTTGGGAGGTATTTGTAGTAGTAATGTACGACTTGGTCGTTGGGCGTACCGTCGGCTTGTACGCCGGGGAGAATGATGCCGATATTGCTCGTGGTGCCGTCGGGGCTGGTGAAGGGTAGTCCGTTGCCGTCTCTTTCGTGGAGGGTGGAGGGGCTTTGTCCGGTTTGTAAGCCGATGACGTAGGAGCCTGCGTAAATATCGCCACCGATTTTGGAATCTACAAGGGCGCGTAGGGTGAAGTTTTTGTACTTGCCTTCGATGTTCATGCCGCCGATGAGTCGGGGGGCGGCATTGCCGACAGGGACGAGGTTTTCGGTGGTCAGATAATGCGTACCGGCTTCGTTGACAATGGGTTGTCCGGTGGCTTCGTGGCGGACGTAATCGTAGCCGTAAATCGTGCCGTATTGCTCGCCTTCCTGTACCATGATTTTGGGTCCGAACTCGCCCCATATTTGTCCGATTTCCAGGACTTTCGCACCATCGCCCAAGCTGACGACTTTGTTGGAATTGCGACTGAAATTGAGTCCTGTTTTGAGATAACCTTTCGGAGTATTTAAAATATTATAATTAATCGCACATTCAAATCCTTTATTTTGCAATACACCATTGTTGATTCTGACCGAATTTACGCCGGATGAGGTGGGGACGGGCGATTCGAGTATTTGGTCGTAAGATTCGATTTGATAATAGGTAAAATCCACGTCAATTTTGCTGTCAAATAAGCCAACGGTGATACCCGCTTCGTAGGAATCTGCCTGTTGTGGTCTTAGCTCGGAAGGTGGGCGGGTGCTTGGGAGTCCTGCGGTTTGATTGCCGTTGAAATTGCCAATATTATACACAAAATCAAGTTGATAAGGGTCGGTATCGTTGGCGGTTTTTGCGTAAGCGACTCTTAGTTTGAGAAAATCTATTTTGGCTTTCTCCAAATTCAAATGGTCGGACAAAATATACGCCAATGAAGCGGAAGGGTAGAAGTAAGAATTATTATTTGACGGGAGCGACGAAGACCAATCATTCCTGCCCGACAGTTCGAGGAAAATGGTGTTTTTATACGATAAATTTAAAAAAGAATAAATCGAATTAATTTTCTTTTCATAGCGTAATTCATTGGCTAAGGGCGTGTTATTGAGGTCTTGTCCGCTATAATTGGAAAAGGAAAACAGCCAAGGGTTTACCCAATCATTTGCCCTTGCATTTAAGCCGTATTGGTTGCGATACCATTTTGTACCGCCTACGGAGAAGCTGACATTTAATCCGCTTGAAAAAATATCATCTTTGAGTGCAGTAGCGAGTACGTCCGTATTATGTACGATATTTTGGTCTAATTCGTGTCCGTAATATCCTTCTTCCGTACCAAACAAGTCAACGGGTTTGTGTTTGGTTTCAAATTCATTATTGGTAAAATCAACGCCTGTTTTTCCGCTAAACGTGAGCCAATCCGTAGCCTGATAAGTCAAGCCAATTGCGCCGATAAATTTATTTCTATCCAAATATGTATTTTGATTGTAGGTGTTCCACCACAGATTTTGCGGCGTGTATTGGAAGGGGTAATTTCCGTTGTAATTGGAGCGTGTGCCGTTGGAATTGAAGTTGAGTTCTTCCTCTAATCCTTTGTACGAACGAGGCCAACTGTATAAGATTCCTTTTCCGAAAGAAGCGTTATTATCGTCGCCGAGTGAAGGACTGTTTTTGCGATGAAATTTGATGTAAGAAGCGGTGAGTTCCGTTTGTATTTTTTCGCTGATGTTGAGTTGTGTACCGATATTGGCGGTGTATTGATTGAACTCGGAATTGGGAACTACGGCGGTGTGGTCTTGATAAGTGAGCGAAGCCCGCATGGAGCCAAAATCACCGCCTTGCGAAAAGGCGATGTTGTGCGTATTGGTATTGCCAATTCGAAAATACTGTTTGAGATTGTCGGGTTGTGGCGTGTATTCGCGCAATTCGCCGTCCCACCAACGGACTTGTTGACCAAGCATTTCCGGTCCCCACGACAAGCCGGTGGAGTAGAATCCGAATTGTTCGGTGGTGGGGCGTCCGTAGGGTCCGTTGCTGGTGTGTACTTCGCGGGGATAGACAAATTCTCCGGCGGCATTGGTTTTGAAGGCGGGTGCATTGAGCGATACCGCACCACCTGCGCCGTATTTGTTTTGTACTTTTCGGTATCTGGACGGGGTAATCATTTTGCCTGTAAATGAATAGGTTACGCCCAATCCTTTCGACTGTTTTCCTTTTTTTGTGGTGATCAGGACAACGCCGTTTGCGCCTCTCATTCCGTATTTTGCCGCTGCCGTTGGTCCTTTCAAAATGCTAATATCTTCGATGTCTTCCGCATTAATATTGTTAATCGCCGACCCCCAATCCGTGCCTCTGCCGACATTGGTGAGTCCGGGCGGATTTTCAATGGGAACGCCGTCCACGATAATCAAAGGTTGGTTGTTTCCGGCAATGTTGTTATTGCCTCTGATGACGATGCGAGTGGTGCCGCCGTCCACGCCATTGGGCGATAACACCTGCACGCCTGCCGACCTGCCACTCAAAGCATTGACGACATTGGGCGCATTGGAGAGTGTCAAGTCTGCGCCGGATACATTGTCGGTGGAGTAGCCTAATTCGCGCTTTTGTCTTTTGATGCCTAAGCCTGTGACGACTACATTGCCTAACTGTACTGCATCGCTTTCTAGTAATATTTCAAGTGACTCGTTGGCGGTAGCTTTCACTTCAAGTTCGAGGTAGCCGATGTAACTGACTTTCAGCGTTGGACTCGGTGAGGAACAGCGCAGTATGAAGTCTCCGTCGATGCTTGTTGTGGTGCCGTTTTCGGTGTTGGCTTCGAGTACGGTTGCGCCTATGAGGGCTTCGCCTGTTGCTTTGTCTTTGACGAAGCCTTTTATTTCGGTTTGTGCGAAGGCAGTTGCGATACTACCGATTATTATGAGGAAAGATATAAGTGATTTTAGACCGGACATTTTTGATGATAGTTTTTAGTCCATAGTCGATGGTCGATAGTCCATAGGTGAACGTGAATTTTATCGCGTTTCACGTTTTGCTATGGACTATCGACTGCGGACTATGGACTTTTACTTCACATAAACAATTTTCCCAAAAGAAACCCTGCCTTTTGTTGGGTGCGTCAGCGAATACCAGTACATGCCCGGATATTTCAACTGAATATTATTTACATTAGATTGAATTTGAAATTCATTGACCAACACACCATTTGTCGTATAAATACTGACGGTGCTTTGATTCCAAAATTCGTCGTGCTGAATATTCAACTGACCGTCGGTGGTTGGGTTGGGGAAGATGTCGAATGGATATTCGAGTGATAAATCTTCGATGTTGGTAGCGACTGATGCTGTTGTTACATTATCTCCCGGATTATCGTCTGAATCGTTGGTGACTTCTACGAAAACAATATCTTGCGTGCCGGGTGTGTTGGTGCTGACTGTTTTTTCTGTATTCGCTCCAACGGCAATGGCTTCGTTGAATGTTTCGGTAGCAACCAAAGCACCTTCATAATATACTTTAATGGTGAAATCGCTCAAGTCTTCAAATCCGTCATTGCCGACTGTAACCGTGACCGATTCTAAATTGCCACCTGAATAAGCGGCTGTGGCATTTTCGGTATAAAGGTTTCTGTAAGATGCGTAAGGCGTAGAGGAATTTTCAATAAAATAACTATGAATACGATAATACGGCTCGGTATGCGAACTGCCATTATAGCCCGTATTCAAGAGGTTGGTGTAATCCATGAGTTCGTAATCCAGCGTGAGGGTGCTGCCGGGCGAAGAAACGGAAGTGGTATTGAAAATAAAAGGAATCACATCTTGTCCGGGACACCAACCTGCCCTTGAAGGTGTCCAGTTGCCTCCCTGATTGCTGCATGGATTAGCGGCACAATCGTTTTTCCATAAAAAATGTGTGTCGTATTCGCTGCCATTGGCGTGAAGGGCGTGGGTGACGGGGAAAAATTCTGCGGCATTATTGGTGTTGCCTTGCCCGTGTCC
>JAHDEO010000512.1 GCA_020628725.1 Saprospiraceae bacterium | reverse complement strand
ATAAGGCTAACTACAACGTAGTCAGCCTCTTAATAATTTACAGGGATACCCTATAAAGTTAAAACGGGGGAGTCTTAGTTTATCAATGATTTTTGGCTTCTCATTGTTCACAATAAAAGAAATTCAGTCAACTTCGTAGAAGGATAGAACGTAAAATGGTATAATTTATTTATTCTTCTTCTGTAAACTTTTATCTCAGTAATTTTTTATGGAATTACAAAAAGAATTCGTGTGCATCTTGTTTTTCCTGAGAGGTTTATCGATAGGATATTTTCAGGCTGACTTCGTAACTAAAAAACTCTTTCACCATAAAAGCTTACCACTTTATGATGAAAGAGTTTCTATATCTTTTGCCTGTGGATTGCTTATTCACAAGCATCTCCAAATTCGAGGAAACCCAAATCGGAGGTAAATTCATTAATCAGCAATTCAGCATTGACATCTGAATTAAATTGTATATCCTCTACGCGCTTATTGAAACGGGTAGAGATGATGCCCAATCCTTCAGAGAGATTGGTGTAGTCTGCAAAGCCTTGTGTGCCGGTAATACCTGAGTTGGCGGCTTCACGATTGATATATTCGAGCAAGTCTTCACCTCCTGCATAGATAACTAAATCGGCATCACCCAATTCTCTGCAAATCAATGGATTCGATTCGAGTTGTTGACCAAGATTTTGATAAAAACTTGTTGCTTCTACTTCAAACGATTGGTTGAGTGTACCCTCATCAGCAAGCATATTTCGGCGGAGTACCCATTCTATCGTCTTTTCTGTGCGAGAGGCGGGATTGCCACGTTCTGTTTCAAAATAATTGACCAGCAATACCACGTCATAAAAGGCAGCATTCTGTTCGCCACTTTCATCTATGCTCGTCCATCTAAAATTAGTCTGGTCACCGGGTTCGAGTTTCAGCCTGAAATTTGAACTTGTAGAAGGACTCAAGGTCGTAAAATCACCAATTAACCCCACCGAACGTTGCCCATTTCTATCTTGCAAAGTTACCGTTTTGTCGGTATCACCATTGATAATTACGACATTATAACGACGCTCAGGATTGAGTGGTTCGGTCGTTTTGTAGACATAGTTTGGTGTATCAGCAAATATTCCTTCCGGCTTTTCATAGCCCTCCAAATTAGCATCCACCAAGGTCAACGGGAAGGTAAATTCAACCGCACCATTGTTATTGATTTCCTGCAATTCTACTGAAATATTATTGTAGTACAAAGAATCCGGTTCTTGTGCAATGAGTAGTGCGCTCGTCTCTTCATCCAAAAACGCCTTTTCTACCCTGATATATTGTGCCGTATCATTGACATTCAATAAGCCATATACAATCGGAATATCCTTCCAATTATCGACTAATTCGAAGTCATTGGAGCAGGAATTGAACATAGTTATCGCAGCCACGCAGCTGCATATTAGTAAGGTTAAATGTTTCATAAAAACAAAGATACGGTAATTTGGGAATTTTGGGGGCATTTTAACAGTTTGATAAAAGAGTTGTCGAATTGACGAATTATTGAGTTGTCGTAAGTCAATAACTCATCAATTCGTCAAAAAACCCTCGGAATGACCAATGCCATAAATACAATCAATATAATGATGGAAAGGAGATTGAGCCAAACGCCCGCCTTTGCCATTTCATGTACTTTGATATAGCCACTCGCAAAGACAATCGCATTGGGCGGCGTAGCCATCGGCAGCATAAATGCACAACTCGAAGCCATTGCGACAGGAATGAGCATGTAGAGAACTTCTTGGTCAAGCCCAATAGCAATACCTGCTACAACAGGCGCAAAAATCGCCACCAAAGCCACATTACTCATCAATTCAGTCATAAACAACATCACTGCGATAAGTATAGACCCAACAATCAAGGCACTCAAGGCTTTATTGCTCGATACTAATTCACCAATAAAATCAATCACACCCGCGCCCGATAGACCACTTGCCAACGCAAGTCCACCACCAAAAAGAATGAGGATTCCCCACGGAAGTTTTACCGTATCTTTCCATTCCAAAATAAACTCACCTTTGTTAAATTTGAAGGGTATCGTAAACAAAGCAAATGCTGCCAACATACTAATTCCGGCATCAGAGAGCTTGATAAATGGCAACCATTGATTGACATAAGTTCTTGTAATCCAGAGCAACATCGTTATCAAGAAAATAATCAAAACATGCCTTTCCGTCGCTTGTAGCGGACCAAGTTTAGCGAGTTCTTCATGGATAATATTTTCTGAATGACTTAAATGTCCCAAACCGTTGGGATAGATAACTTTTACCAAAAGAAAATACACCAAACCAATCATCAGCATACTAAACGGCAATCCAACCATCATCCATTTTAAAAACGAAATATCCATGCCGTATTCCTGCTCCATAAAGCCGACCATAACGGTGTTTGGCGGTGTGCCGATAATAGTTGAAATCCCGCCCACATTCGCCGCATACGCGATGCCGAGCATAATGGCAAGCGCGAAATTTTTATCGCCTTTTGTGAAGCCATCTTCATCATTAATCAATAAAGAAATCACCGACAAAGCAATCGGCAACATCACCACCGTCGTCGCAGTATTGCTAATCCACATACTCAAAAATGCGGTAGCAATCATAAAGCCGAGTATCACCTTATTAGGACTTGTACCCGTTATTTTAATGATATTCAATGCAATACGCTTGTGTAAATCCACCTTTTCCAATGCCAATGCCATCACGAATCCACCAAAAAATAAAAATACAATCGGGCTTCCATAATTCGCAGATACGGCTTTCATACTCATAATTCCCACTAAAGGATATATCGTCAGGGGAATCAATGCAGTCACGGAAATCGACACCGCCTCCGTAATCCACCAAGTAATCATCCACAGTGCTACCGCGATGACTTTATCTGCCTCCGCATTGAGCATTTCAAAGGGCAAATTATAGAAAATCAAAAAGAGTACAGGACCTAATATTAAACCTATTTTTTTAGCCATAAATTTTTTAATGGTTAATGATTAACGGTTAATGATTAATGAATTTTGTGCGATATTTTCTAACTAATTAATTCATTTTATTGTGTTTATTAAATTAATTATTAGTTATTTATAAATAATTTTTATTGTAAAAATATCGTATCACAAAATTAACCATTAATCATTAACCATTAACCATTATTTTAAAACTTAAACGAAGCCTTAGCATAATACCCTGCTCCCGCCAAACCAAACTGCGTTACTCGACGACTGTATGGAAACATTCCGCCACTATAATTGCCTGAATGTGCATGTCGGTCAGGATAGACGTTAAAAATATTGGAACCACCAATGCCGAGCGAAATACCGTCACTGACTTTGTATGAAAAATCGAGGTCGGTCAGGGTTTTCGGAGAGAAGGTTTGGTCGCGGATTTCTTCTACGCCGTCGTTCCATGAGTTGGCTACGAGTGCGCTACTTGGGTGCACATAGTCAATTTCTCCGAAGCGGGTAAAAGTCAAATTCGTACTGAAATTACCAATACGCATCAAACCACCCAAAATGATTTTACTACGCGGTTGCGCCACTTCGATTCTTGATACTTCTTCTCTGTTAAATAATTGACTACCAAAGCCGTCAAGAAATTCTCCTGTCTTGATAATCGGATTACCGTCGCTATCGCGTGGTACTTCTGTTTTGGTAAAATTAGCTCCAAGACTCAAGGTAAAACTACCGTTGGTGATAGGAATAAAATAACTTGCCACCGCGTCCAAACCCTGCGTTTTGGTATCTACGGCATTCGTCATAAATTGAACTTGTGTGAGTCCTGCACTGCTCAGGATAGTCTCAAATCTGGGGTCATCAGAGCCTTGAAATCTTCCTGTGATACCAATTCTGTCTTTAATATCGACTTGGTAAGCATCTACGGTCAACGAAAGGTTTTTGATAGGTTTTGCAGTGATACCTACGCTGATATTTTGTGAAGTTTCAGGCTTGAGATTTGGAATACCAAATTGGCGGGTGACAAAAGAATCGTCATTGAGGTGTGCGATATTTACGCCGTCAATGATAGTCGGTTCTGAACCCGGAACATTGGGGTCATAATTCGGATTGGGAACTGAAATAAATTGAAGCGTATAACTACTAAAATATTTCTGCGGCAGCGAAGGTGCTCTAAATCCTGTGCTAAACGCACCGCGAATAGTGATAGCATCCGTGATACGATAGCGGGAAGCGATTTTCCAACTAAAATTGCTTCCAAAATCGGAATAATCTTCATAACGTCCTGCAATACCTACAAGGAATTTTTCTGTGAATTCTGCCTCAAAATCCGCGTACAAGCCGGAGTTGAACCTGAATTTATCCGTCTGATTACCACGCTGATAACCCGGAAATACCTGTGAACCCGCCTCGCGAATACCGCCGTCGTAATTTTGCCAAGACTCATCTTGTCCCGCCGTTTGTTTGAAATTTTCTAAGCGAAATTCTGTACCAAATGCAGCGTTCAAAGGGAAGCCAATGTCCAACTGACGAGACACATCCAAGTTGATGACATTCTGACTATAAGCCAATTTTCCGGCATCGAAAGTCGTCCCTGATTCCAAGCCCAATGAAGCATTATTTGAGTTGAAAATCGTCCAACCAAAAGTATTTCCGCCATAATTATTGCTAATATCCACATCCCAACCTTTGAAATTGGAACGCACACCAAACGCGCCCGAAAGGTCGGTAATATCCGAATCCAAATGCGGTGAGAAACCCAGGGGCCAAAGTCCTGATTGTCTGCCCGATTGATTGGGTCTTCTCACAAATCCTGTTGCCTCTCCCAAGCGATAATTGTATCCGCCGAAGGCATAAAAAGTAGCATTCTCGGACAGTGGCAACTCTGAATTGACGAATAATCCGGCATTGGTTGTACCGGAGCCGCCCATGTTTGCCATGCGTCTGCCAGTGTGGTCGTTGAGGTCATTGACGATAGCTCTACCGCG
>JAHDEO010000030.1 GCA_020628725.1 Saprospiraceae bacterium | reverse complement strand
ACCGCCCCACTCATCGCAGAAGGTATCAGGGTCAATTCCCCACTCTTCCAGTTGGTCGGCATATATTGCTATCAGACTGTCGCAATCTGCTGTCCAGTCAATATCTCCCCAGTCATCATTGCCCCACTCCCACTCATCGCAAAGTGTTTCCGGGTCAAGCCCTAATGCTTCCAATTGGTCAGCATACATCGCTACAATGCTATCACATTCCATTTCCCAATCAATATCGTCCCATTCGTCTTCATCATCCCATTCTATCTCATCGCAGAATGTCTCAGGGTCAATCCCCAACTCGGCAAGTTCATCTTCAGTATATGTTTCCAACAGCTCTGCAAGCAACTCTTCACAATCTGCTTGGCTTTTCAGTTGGGCGTCATCATTTTCTCCTTGTGTGTTGTTGTCGTCTTGAGTTGTTTGTTCAACAGCATCTATCGGTGAGTCGGTGATAGGGTCTTTCTCACATGCAGTAAAACCAATGATTAGTGCAAAAATGAATGTTATTTGCAACAAAAACTTTCTAATCGTCATAATGAATTGTTTAAACGACCTTTACACGTTTTACCTTTATAGTAAAAGAGAAAAAATAACTTGAGCCATTCTACTTATTTCTTCTCTTTTACATATGGTTTCAAACGAGTAGGTTTAAATGTGTATTTGTTTGAATAATTTTAATGCTTCCACCAGAGGGCGCATACAATTGTATGATGCAAAAGTAGATTGAATTATGATTCAAAGATAGTACATTTTTCATCTATTGTCCTAATTTTCAAATACATTAACTAATTCTAAAATTATAACTATTAACTACTTAAAGCAAATAATTGTGAACAAAAATTTCATTAAAATTAAGTGTCTGGTGTATCATTTTTAAATGTATGTTAACAGATTTCTGAATTATACTTTAAACGGGGTAAATTTCGGAAAACTGTAATGACTGCTTTAGCTGTCAAGTGAAATGAAAAATAAATTACATTTTACTGGTTTTTAGTTTTTTTTTAAAATTAAAACAATAATACACTTGACAGCTAAAGCAGTCATTACGGGGTCGCGATATTTTCCGAAATCTATGTCGTTTAAAGTATAACGATGATATTATAAAGAAAAAGCCCGTACTAAAAAGTACGAGCTTTCAAGATGAGGTCGCGAGCGGATTTGAACCGCTGTACGAGCTTTTGCAGAGCCCTGCCTAACCGCTCGGCCACGCGACCTTATTAAGTTTAAGTTGAAGAGTAAGTTTAAGTTTAAATTATTTGAATTTGGCTACGCCAAATTACTTTTGAACTTGGACTTAATCTTGAACTTACTTTTGAATGAGTTACCGAGCATTTCTCACTCAAGCGGCTGCAAATATAAACTACTTTCGGGAAAAATGCGTAATTTCAAGTTAATTTTATTTTGAAAAAAATCAGTACGAGGTCAGAAGTCAGACCGTTTTACTGTCAGATGTCAGATAAATTCAATGAAATCTTTCTTTTTACTCCAATTCTGTCTGACCTCTAACGTCTGACAATGAAATGGTCTGACTTCTGAATAATTAACTATTTGAAAAAAACTTTCACTCAAAAAGCAGCGTTAATTGTAAGTGGTGCGTTTAGAATACAAACAAACCAAACTATGTTCAGCTCATGCGCTGATTGGTTAATGATTTTTGATTGAGTGATTTCCGATTTTTGATTGATTTGAATTTTGCTTCGCAAAATTTCATGCAAGTCAATCAAAAATCTATAAACCAAAAATCACTTAATCCATTAACGATTTTTAAATCAAAATAATTCACCAGAAAGGAAGTTCTTTTTTAGTTAATAGTTTTTAGTTCATAGTTCATAGTAATACTGAAACCCCACATTCACTATGAACCATGAACTATCAACCATGAACTACGAACTTTCAAAAGCGCAATTTCCCTCACAATATGGAAGTAGCTTTAAAATTACGGAAAGAGGAACAAACGCTGATAGAAGCCTGTGCAAAACAGGAACGGTGGGCGCAGCAAAAGCTGTATGAGACCTACTATCCTGCCATGATAGGTGTCTGTATGCGCTATGCGGGTAATGCCGATGATGCGCGAGACATTCTACACGAAGGCTTTATCAAGGTGTTTCGCAATATTGCCAAGTATAAGGCGGGAACTTCGCTCAAAGCGTGGATCCACCGGATTATGGTCAATGCTTCGATAGATTATTATCGCAAGCAACAACGCCGCCGCACGGAAGATATTGAGGAAGCCTACGGGGTGAGTTCAAGAGAGACAGATGCAGTCAGCCGCTGCTCCGAACAAGAGATTTTGGCTGCTGTTCAACGCCTGTCGCCCGTTTATCGGACCGTATTCAACCTGTATGCCATCGAAGGCTATCCCCACAAAGATATTGCTAAAATGCTTGGTATCACCGAAAGTACCTCACGTTCAAATTTGCTGAAAGCGCGAGTTAAATTGCAAAATATGCTCGCTAAAGGATTTCGCGACTCTTAAAATCCGTAACTCGTTCATTCGAGTGAACGAACAAACAAAGAAAAGATTATGGAAAATAGGCTCGATAATATTGATTCGATAGTCAAGGATGCCTTACACAATATAGAATTTCCTTACCAACCTGCCGATTGGGAGGCGATGGAGTCGCGTATCGAAAACGATGCGTTCCTCCGCACACGTTTGTATTGGCTCAAGGGCGGCGAGTTGCTGATGATGCTACTTGCCTTTTGGGTGCTGTTTCAGTTTTTTGGTATGACGTATCCGCAGCCGATACCATCGCGCACGGAGCCGCAACCGCAAAAGCTGAAAACACCACCACCTGCGAAGCAAAATCACATCATTCCACCAAGAAAGGAAGAATTTTTGAAGGAAGATGAGGAAGAAGAAAAGCTCCCCGAATCAGAAGAAAAAGAGGTGGAAGAAGATGTACACTTTGCACAAAATACACCTGTAGAAGCAATTTCTACGCCTGTGATAGAAAGTCAAATCATACCGGAAACAGTGATACATCAGGAAGTAGAAGAATTGTTGGCAACTGTGATGAATGATGCGGTAGAGGAACAGATTCAGGAAGTATCAATAGTACAAAGTGTAGGTTCGCTTTCAGAGCGTCGTTTACCTTCTAAATTGGTTATGGTGGACAACCCTATAGGAAATTTAGGTATTGGTTTTTCGGCAAATAATGAAGCAGAAGCAGACCCTGTTCCCGGAGGTCGTCAGTTTCCGATGAATTTCAGTATCGCTGCATCGCCCGATATGAATACTGCAAAAAGCAGTAGTTATCGTATGGGTATGTCATTGGGTGGTTTTACATCTGTGGAACTTTCGGATAAATGGCAGCTTCAAACAGGATTGGCGTATAGCGGCAAATTCCTTCATGACCTGCCAATGGATGAAGAACGATTCCCAAATATGGCGGATGTCACGAAAGATATGAATATGCATGTTGCAGAGATTCCTTTGCACTTGCAATATACGATTAAGAAATCAACCAATTGGCGACCATTCATCACAGCAGGTGTTACTGCGAATGTAGCGATGTTTGCTGATTATAATTTCAAGAATGGCGTCGAATCTCCTTTCGATAACGGACTTGAAGCAGGATTGTTTGAAGGTGGAAAGTTGAGTGATAATGTATATGCGACTGCCGATATAGGCTTGGGCTTAGAGCGTCAGTTGGATAAGAATCTGCACCTGTTCATACAGCCTACGGTCAAATTTGCATTGGATGATGTGGGACCACATCACGACCGTATCAACACGTTTTCTCTTGTCATGGGTGCACGTACTGCACTATAAATCATAAAATTCCAAATAACAAATTCCAAACTCCAAGTAACACCGAATCCCAACAAAATAAATTTTTTCATACGTAATAATTGATTCACACAATTTAGATTGGAAGGGCGCGAATTTTTCGCGCTCTTTTTTTGTGCGTAACACGGACATTCCTGTCCGTGCCGTGTAGAATACAGACAAGAATGTCTGTGTTACGTTAATACCCTTTCTCCCAATCAACCACATTCATCAAGTCCTCTCCCTTTTCAAATCGCGACAGTATCTCCATCGTCTGCCCCCAACGCTCCAAATCATCCAAAGGCGAGCCACCGCGATGTGGCGAAAGCAGCACATTATCCAATTTGTGAAAAGGATAAGTATAAGGAAATTTCCGCCCTCCCTCGTCCGCTTCGGGGCGATAATCGTACCATACATCGCTGGCAGCGGCAAAGATTTTTCCTGTTTTCAGGGCTTCATAAAAAGGCTTTTCCTGCACCACTTCACCACGCGCCACATTCACGAGTATGCCCGATACACCGAGCAATTCCAATTCTTTCTCACCAATCATTCCATTCGTTTTTTCGGTCAATGGTACGGCAAGTATCAGATTATCCACTTCCGCGAGAAAGTCATGCAATTGGTGTTGTGCATAAAAATGTGGATTGGCTTGCTGCTCTTTCGTCAATGTATTTTTCAACACATGAATCTCCGTATCAAAACCCTCCAAAAAACGATGAACACGCTGATTAATCGAACCATAACCCAACAAACCCGTTTTGCGATATTTCATGGGAAGGGATTTGCCGTCTTTATCGCCTGTACGCCACTTGCCTGCCTTCATCGCATTATGATGTAGCAAGAGACGATTACATAAAGTCAGCAACATACCCACCGCGTGCTGTGCTGTAAAATAGGTGTGTCCAAAACTATTGCAGAGTGTGATTTTGTGATTAGAATGAAGA
Organism: Saprospiraceae bacterium; assembly: GCA_020628725.1. GTDB lineage: Bacteria > Bacteroidota > Bacteroidia > Chitinophagales > Saprospiraceae > JAHDEO01. Next base: position 24,448 of record JAHDEO010000030.1, on the reverse strand, counting down.
GATTTGACGAAAGGAATCGCCTTATCCACACCCACTGCCGGATGAATAATCAACTGAAGATGAGTAAGTTGCTGAAATATTTTATCCCAAAACGGACGCTGCACCACCCAACCCACCGTAGCCTGAATATCTTCGGGACGTTCAATTGTAGCCGCTTCGAGTTCATCTTTTGTCAGAAAAACAAACTCCATCGAATCGCTTTTCAACGGATGTGCAAGCAGATAATTCCGCAATTCTTCTTTCACTTCCCAGATGAATAGTACGCGCATTTTTTGTTTCGTAACGCGAGCTTCCAGCTCGGCGTATTATTATTGCGAGCTGGAAGCTCGCGTTACGTTAATCTAATTTGACCAAGTCCCGCAACTCCTTATTCGACATATCCCCAATCCACTTCTCTCCCGTCGAAACCGTCAGATTAGCAAGTTCCTTTTTATTGAGTAATAACTGATTAATTTTCTCTTCAAAAGTCCCTTGCGTAATGAAGCGATGCACCATCACATTACGGGTTTGTCCGATACGATAGGCGCGGTCGGTGGCTTGGGCTTCCACTGCCGGATTCCACCAGAGGTCGTAGTGGATTACATTGCTCGCGGCGGTTAGGTTCAAACCCGTACCTCCGGCTTTGAGCGACAAAATCATCACGCGCGTCGTGCGATTATTTTGGAAATCTTCGACCATTTCATCCCGCTTTTTACGACTCACGCCCCCATGCAAAAACGGCACTTCCAAACCAAATTCTTCGCCCAACATCTCCACCAACATCTTCCCCATTTCCTGATATTGCGTAAAAATGAGCGTCTTTTCTCCATTATCTAAAATCTCCCGCAATAAGGCGAACAAACGCACTGCTTTTCCTGACAATTCCGGGTCGCTTTTTCCTTTTTTTAGGAAATGTTTGGGGTGATTACAGACCTGTTTTAATGCCGTTATCAACTTCAAAACCGCTCCTTTTCGCGCAATACCTTCCGCGCCTTCTACGGCTTTCATCGTCGTTTCGATTACGTTTTCGTATATCGCGGTTTGCTCTTTGGTCAAATGACAAAATTGGTCTTTTTCAATCTTGTCGGGCAAATCTTTTATAATGGATTTATCGGACTTCAAGCGGCGCAAAATGAAGGGTTCGGTGATTTTTCGGAAATTCTCCAACTTCTTTTGGTCGCGATCTGCCTCAATTGGGACGGCATAATTCTCCTTAAATTTCTTCAAATTATTCAGGTAGCCCTTATTCGCAAAATCAAAGACAGACCAGTAGTCGCTCAAGCGATTTTCGACAGGCGTACCACTCATCGCAATCTTAACCGGTGCTTTTAGTTTTTTGACCGCTTTGGTCTGCCCCGTACCCGGATTTTTGATGTTTTGAGACTCGTCAATCACCACCACGAGCCACTTCTTTTTTTGCAATTTCGCGCCTTCGCTTCGCACCACGCCGTAGGTCGTCAGCATCACGTCCGCATCGTCGAGTGGGGCGAGGTCGCGGGCAGGTCCGTGATAGGTATGCGTGTGTAGGTCGGGCGCGAATTTGGCGATTTCTTTATCCCAATTCGTCAGCAAAGTGGTGGGTACTACGACGAGGGCTTTTGCCTTGCCGAGTTCGCCGTCTTCCTTCAATTTGAGCAATGTCGTGATGACTTGCAACGTTTTCCCCAAGCCCATATCATCCGCTATCAAACTACCGAATCCTAAGCGCGAATTTTTGTACAACCATTCGTAACCTCTTAATTGATAAGGTCTTAGCGTGGCTTTTAATCCCTTCGGCACTTCCGTTCCTTCGCCGGAGAGAAGGCGTTCAATCAGCTTTTTGGCTTTCTTGTCGAGTTCGATTCTTGCGCCTTCGTATTCTTCGGTGAGCGCGATTTTGAGGAGGTCATTGCCGTTGAGTTCGGGCGGGTCGGCGAGTTTGTCGAGGAGTTTTGCGATTTCATTTTCATCAAAAAATACGTACTCATCATTCAGCTTGACAATACCTGAATATTTTTTGACCATTTTTAAAAATTCCCCCAAAGAAACCTGATTATCCCCAATCGCAATCTGCCAATTGAAGTTCAACATATTCTCCAAACTAATAATCGAACTTCGTGTTGCCACCCCGTCTTCATCTTCACCCTGCAACATCATCGACACTTGCGGACGCAGGAGTTTTCGCAAGGCTTTCGGCATCAAAATTTGTATGCCAAACATCTTCATTATCGGCAATATTTTGAACAAAACCGCTACGAATTGCTCGGAAGTAAAATGCAACTTTTCCTGCCCCTTCGATGCGAGTACACGACTCAATTGCGGAAAATGCTCTGCCAACATAGACATATCACGCAATACATCCAATCGCATTTTATTATATGTTTTATTGGAAAAAACTTTATCCAACGGAACGGGGGCATCCGTAGGTTTCGATTTATCTTCTACGGCAATGCTGACTTCAAAATCGCCCTCGTCATCTTCCACTTGCAATACGGGTACGTAATCTTTTTCTGCAATATAAAACTTATTCAACCACAATTGGATAGCGGTCGGATACTCGCGCGTTTCAAATTGGTCGAATCGCTCCATATCTCCGCTAAAAAACAGGCGAATCACATCGAATGTCAATAATTTATAATTTAAATCGTGATAAGTATGCACAAAATAATCTATAAACATCGACAGCAAAGCCGTAAATCTATCTTCCTCAACGGGTTCGTATATATTTTTTTGTTTTTTATAATAAAAAATATGCGCGGGAGTAAGTGCTTGTACTTTTTCGGAAACAGTACGTACATTTTCATTCAAAACGGCAGGCAACCAACGCACCTTATATTGCTTCGCACCAATGCGTAACAACTGCGGAATATACGCGCTATGTATGGCTAATTTTTTGGCAAATTGATAAGTCAAATACAATCCGCGAAGGCGCGGCGCGAGTTGCTCAAAATGCGTGGTCGGTACACCTTCCAACCACTTTGCCAAGTCCTCTATCGTATCAATTGACAGCAAAGATTTCCCTTTTTCACTCCGAAAATTACAATTCAGAAAATCCAGCTCTGTATCTACCAAAACTTCTATGTCATCAACGGCATCTATCAAGGTAGTAATTTCTTTTTCTGTCTCTTTTTTTTCGGATTTCAAGATATTGCGTGAGACCTTTGTATAGACTTTTTTGAGGATTTCCCGAAAGTTACCATTCGGATAAAAAACGCCGTGTGATGACAGTAAAGTCAGCAATTGTTCCCGACAATCGGGCAACAATGAAAAGTCCAATTCACTATACGTATCTTGTTGCCATTCAAAATTTTCTTCATTAAAAACGAAAGGTTGTTGGAGGTCGGCGAGTTGAAGGATTTGCACGTCCGCCTGCCCACCTGCCGAGTAGCCCACACCTTCCAAGCCCTTAAATAAATCAAAATCATGCAGTTGAAAAACGAGAAAGGGATTTTTATCAATTTCATTCGCAATGAGGTACAGCACACTCGCCATATGCTTACAAGGCACCGCCCAATCCGGACAGGAACATCCACCTTCCAAATCATCCCATTCAGAAGGAAAAACATCAATACTTTCTCGCTTACACATCGCATTGAGTTCGGTAGGGAGGCGACGATTCAAGAGTTGAGAAAGGTAAGCAGGATTGTCCGTCACCATGCTGATAATCTTGGCTTTTTCGTTAGCCATAAACGGCGACACACTGATATAAACCGTATAAGGTTTTGGGCGCGAACCTCGTACTTTAGCAGTAATCTTGTTGCCTTCAATGCTGATTTCTTGCACCATACCCTTGTTGGCATAGGTACGTCCACGCGGGAGGCGATTGGAGTAGTCAATGTGAGTGAGGGCTTTGAGCCATTGTTTGCCCCACCAAGTGTTGCCGTAGGTTTTTCTCATTGTGTGTCGTAACGCGAGCTTCCAGCTCGCAATAAAAACTAATGTTATACCAATGGCAAAATTAATAATTTATACGTGAAAAATCATAACAATACACCGGGCTGGAAGCTCGCGTTACACATACACAAAACCATCCATTATCTTCCGCGCCGTCCGCAGCGTACCCGCTTTTACGACTTTGAACTCAGCACTCGCAGTGTCCACTTCAATTTCAACGGGAATAAAACCGCATGGATGTTCGATTAAAATACGCTCGGCAGCAGCATCGGTAACTTGAGCAATATCGGCGGCTGTCGTGCCCTTACATTTACTCGCCGCCGCTATGCAAATCGCGCCCGTGACCGCATGTGAAGGGTGCAAAGTCTTGGGCGTGAGATAGCGCGAGGTAATCGTACCGCCATCACGCGGAGGCGCGAGAATACCGATTTTTGGCAAGACTTTATCGGAGACATCGCCGAGTCCGGCGAGTTCACCGGCTTTGCGGCGGGTACTTTCGATACGGTGCATAAAGTCTTTATTATCAGCGAAAAAGGCAGCATCTTCATAGCCCGTCAAACCTAAATCGGAGGCTTTTACGAGCATCATCAAATTGCCAATATCTATGACCGTCACCTCTAGACCGTCAATGTTGTCGCGGATATTTCCGGTGGGAAAAAGTTTGCCTGTGGCACCGCCTTCGATATTGGAGAAATTCATCAGAATGGGCGAACCCGTTCCCGGTACGCCGTGAATTTGTAAATCGCCATTGGTATAATTGACCTCTCCATTCGGTGTTTGTGCAATGACTTCTATCGTAGAATCGGTGTTGAAATTATACACGCGCACGCTCGTCTGCGGATGCGTGGCTTTGACCCAACCTTGCTCTACCGCAAAGGGTGCTACGCCTGCTATCATGTTGCCACAAGTAGGTGTGGTATCTACTATTGGTCGGTCTATCACGACTTGGGCAAAGAGATAATCTACGTCAATACCTTCTCGTTCAGAGGGTTGTAGCAGTACGACCTTACTCGTCACGAAGGTCGCACCGCCTAAGCCGTCTATCTGCTTTTTGTCGGGCGAACCCATGATTTTGAGTAGGACTTTGTCACGCTCGGCAGTGTCTTTGGGTAAGTCGCGGAGGTCAATGTAGGGTCCGCGTGAGGTGCCGGAACGCATGAAGGTGCATGGTATTTTTTGCATGATGTGTTGATGCTTACATAGACGGGGTGTGTTTACATTCGTATTTGTAAAACATTGCGGATAAAACTATGTTTTTGATTTTTGGGAATAAACCCTTAATTTACACAAAAAATATATCGTATGACAGCTATTGAGTTAAAAAATAAGTTGCATCAGATGATTGACGACTTGGAAGAACAACAAGTGTTAAATGTGTATGATTATGTACATACACAATACACCGAATATGTTGACCCGATTGATGAATTAAATGACGCACAACACGCGGAACTTGAAGAAGCCATTGAGCAATCAAAAAATGGTGAAATGACCTCACATGAGGATTTCAAAAAAGAATTTGCAGAATGGTTTACGAAATAGTTTGGGGTGATGTCATCAAGCGTAACTTACGGCAAGTTCTGAATTATCTCAGAGAAAATGCAAGTGAAAAAGTCGCACAAAAATTTCTCACAGATTTAGAAAAGCGTGTCAGTTTGTTGACTACACAGCCGGAAGCGGGTATGCCGTCGCAGAAAAACCCTTATGTCCGAAGTCTCTTATTTAGAAAGCGTTACAGAGTGTTCTATTCTATAGTGGATAATGAAATTCACCTGCTTGCGCTGTTTGATGTGCGACAAGATCCGGCGAAAAGACCTTATTGAACTCGTTTTTATAGAAATTTAACCGCACAGAAAATGATAGCCATTAACACGAAAGTATAGACAATCAATCTTCTTGTTATTTTTGAAACTTCATTTGAACCATATCCAAAAGCTTCAATTTCAATACCTGTCAACGACACCTTTAGTTTTATTTTTTTATTGTCTGAATTATTCATTTATATAACTTTAATTCTATATAATTTTTTTTGAGAAAATTAAATCAATCCATTCTCTGTAATCCTTTTCAATGGTTTGTATAGTCTATAAAAAGGAGAATTATGCAATCCCTCTGCAAAATCGACATCAACGGGTGGATGAAATTTATAATTATCCGAGATTAATGTCAGTCCTATTATTGCTTTATTGTGTTTGTGAATCTTTATCCTTTTTACATTTACTCCATCATTAGAACTTATCACATAGATTTGGTCATTTTTCAAATTCGATTTATCAACAACTTCGTTACATATTAGAATGTCGCCATTTTCTAATGTAGGTAGCATTGAGTCTCCTTTAATTGGGAAGGCAAATAAATTCCCTCCTAAATTGGGAACTCTAAATCTGTCTCCATTGTGATTTTGCTCCTTTGAAATTGATGAGCCTGCGGTAGCCTCTGTAAGGAATACTATATTGTTAATTTCATTGTCATCAAATCCAAATAGATAATTAGGTGTAAAATGACCGTCACATAAATCAAGTAACTTTATAATCACATCGATACTCGCATTTCTTTCCCCACTCTCGATTTTTCCAATTATACTTGAATATGAACCTAATTTATCCGCAAATTCAGTTTTATTCTTTACGACACCTTTTTCGATTAACTTATCACGAATGATGAGAAGTCTATTGTTAATTTTCCTTCTTGAGTTCATAATTAAATTGTTTTGTTTTTCACAAATATATCAATTTAGTTTTTTAGAAACAATTTGAGTTCAGGAACACTGCGTTCCTAAAATGTGTATTTTTTTGATTATTAAATAATTAAAAATTACAAAATTTTAATTGTAAAAACAAAACGTTTCCAAAATAAATATTTCATTTCTTAAATTACTATCTTGTTTTTTAGCCCACCTTAACTGTCAAGCAAATTGTTTACATGTATTATTCATTAAAACATCCCCTGCGGAAATTCCAAATTCAAAAAATACCCAAACAACATCAACAGCCCCACCCCGGCAGCCGTCAACACCGCCGTTTGCAGCCAACCGATTCTTGCTTTCAGCGTAAAAAATGCAATAAAAAACAAAATCACTGCCGGAATAAATCCGATAATCATACTCAGCACATACAGACCGCCAATCCATAAAATCGGTTCGTACCAAGTCGCTTTGAAGGTGCCGGGTGCTGCCACCTGTTCTGCGTCAAATACGGCGGCATTATCCGTTTTTTTCTGTATAAAAATCCACACCAAGTACAGCGCAAAAGGCAATATCGCGTAGGAAATCGCCAACGGAAACACTCCGCCCAAAAAGGACTGTTGATGCCCGTCGAAAATCGCAATCAGCACGAATAAAAGAATAAACAGCGCAAATATCAACTGCGGCGTGACGGTCAGATTTTTGTCGCGGACTTTGTCCATCAATTCGGCGTTTTCATCCACCGTACCCTTGCGACTGTAATAGACCGAAATCAGCGTCAATGCCAAAATAATCAATACGCCCATCCGCGTAAACATCTCAAAACCATAGAATTGCACCGACATATTCAGATAGCTTTCCGCCTGCGTAGCCAATACAAAACCAATCAAAAAGGCAGGACGCGACCAACCAAACCGCTTCATAAAAATCCCAATGACCCCGAAAATCAACAACATCCAAAGGTCGGTCATATCCTTCGTCGCTTGGAATGCCGCGAAGCTAATCACCATAATCATAAAAGGCGCAAGCAAGCTAAATTTGATGCGCGTCAACCGCGAAATCGGACCCGCCAAAAACAGCGACAGCCCCGCGCCCAACACATTAGCAATTGCCAGCGACCATATAATCGTGTACGTCAGGTCAATATCTTTCGTCACCATCGAAGGTCCCGCCTCAATCCCAATCAGCACCATCCCGCCAAGAAACACCGCCATTGACCCCGAACCCGGAATCCCAAACAGCAAAGTCGGCATCAGTGCGCCGCCTTCTTTGGCATTATTCGCCGATTCGGGAGCGATTACGCCGCGTATATCGCCCTTGCCAAATTGCGTTTTGTCCTTCGAAGTCTGCACCACATGACCGTAGGCAATCCAGTCCACCACGCTGCCGCCCATGCCCGGTATCGCGCCCACAATCGTACCGATAGCGGCGCAGCGTAGTGCCAGCCATTTGTTTTTAATCATGTCGCGCACGCCCGCGAGCCAACCGCCTTTGCCCAATTCCGCGCCTTCGGCTATCGCGCTTTCTTTGCGGAACAGTTCGGAGATTTCGGGAAATGCAAAAATAGACAATGCAATCACCACCAGCGGCAAACCATCGTATAAGTAATTGATTCCGAATATCATACGAAATTCGCCCGTAGCCGGAGCCGCGCCGATACTCCCCACCAAAATCCCGAATCCGCAAGCCACCACGCCTTTCATCAGACTTTTGCCCGACAAGGAACCAACCATTGATAATCCGAAAATTGCCAACATAAACAACTCCGCCGAACCAAACAACAATATCAAGGGACGCGCAATCTGCACGAAAAAAGTCAGGATAATCGCCCCAAACAATCCACCCAACAAGGACGACGAAAACGCCGCCCCCAAAGCCCTCGAAGCCTGCCCTTTTTTCGCCAATGCAAAGCCATCCAAGACCGTCGCCTGACTCGAACTCGACCCCGGAATCCCCATCAAGACCGATGTAAAAGTCGCCGAAGTCGGTATCACCGCCACCAAGCCGATGAGCGTTGCCAAAGCCGATACTTCGTCCATCCCGTAGATAAACGGCAGCAATAAAGACAAGCCCGCAATCCCCCCCAATCCGGGAAATACTCCAATGACCAATCCCAATAAAACCCCCATGACGAGGTACATGAAATGTTCGGGCGTGAATAGGGTTTGTAAGGCTTGTAATACTAAATCGAGCATGATGCTAATGGTTAATGGGTAACGATTAATTTATTTTTCTTATTGGTGGTGGAATCGTAGTCTAAAAACAGAGATTCCGCTACTAATAGTTCTTTATTAATAGCGGAATCTAATCAAAAGAATTTTCTTCAAGAACGAAAAAAGTCGCGAACGCAATATTTTTATTTAAGTAACGACAAAATAATAACTTGAACATCTTGACGGCTTCTTTTACGCTTATCTTCCCCTTTGAAATCAGTTATTTATCCCGATAAACGCCTTCTTTCAAAGAAAAAACTAAACGCAAAATTAGCTCGTCAGATGTCCAACTTATTATTTCGTCGTTACTAAGCGGTTGACAAATCTTGTGTTTCAAGTGCTTTTGCCGTTCGTTCTAATTTCTTTTTTTGTATAAATTCCTGTCTTTTTTCCCATTGCTGTATTTCACATGCCAAATCTAAGAGGTTTATTTCATAGGCACTACGCTGTTCGTTGGTGAGTACACTTCGTTCTATCTCATCGCGTCTTCGAATAATCCATTCTTTATCAACAGGCGGTGCTATAACAGTCCATATTCCTTTTATATGTGTTGTGTTCAAATTCGGATAATCTTCCAATACATCATCCGGTGTTTTTCCCATGTTAAATTCAGTGACAATTACCAACACTCTCACATCAGTTCCTTTGAAAAAGGGATTGCCAATATCGTCAGGGTCACTTTGCATCCAATCTTTATGAGTGATATTATGGTCAACCCATTTCATGTAATTCATAGGTTCATAATTGCTCTATCTCTTCGATAGAAAGTCCGGTAGATTCGACAATCAACTGAATATCAATACCATTCTCTTTTAATGTTTTAGCGGTTGTTATTTTTGATTGTTTTGCTTCAGCTTCGATTTTTTCTGCTTTTGCTTCGGCTTCTTCTGCTTTCGCTTCGGCTTCTTCCACCTTTTTCAACTGCTCTTTCCATGCTGCAATTTCGGAGGCTTCTTGTGCTACGGCTACTTCGAGGTTGGCACGTTGGTCGGGTGTCAGTCCGCCTTCATTCAATCTTTCCATTGCCTCCAAAATCCAATCTTCATTTAGAAAAGGCGGCAACGTACCCGTTTGTTGTATTTCTTCTATATTTTTCATAAGATAAATCAATTTGTCCGCATCACCTTCAAGCTCATGTTCCTTTTTGTCAAATTTACTAATTTCTACGAAGACATACACGATTTGACGGTCAATTTCTTCATTAATTTGGTTCTTCAACGTAACAATATGGTAATATAGTTGCGATTCGGGGAAAATATCATTCGCCAGAAAATTAATCAAATAGATAGTCGGCAGTCCTTTGAAAGGATTGTCTATACCCTTTTTGACCAACGTATTGAAGCGATGAAAAGCATAGAATTTAGCCCGTTGAACGAAATCTTCGTAAGGTGTAAGCTGCATTTCTACGATAAAATTATTGCCCTCTGCATCTTTACACACCGTATCAAAACGCATACCCCGTCCGATACTCGTCAAGCCCGCTATATCATTTTTCAGAAATTCAACTATCTCAATCTCCGTCGGGCTTTGAATCAATGCCTCCAAGGACTTCCGCAAAAACAGCGTATTCGATTCATCGGCAAATGCCCGTTTGAAACCGAAATCGGAAAGTATAGAGATGTATTCTGGTTTTTGAGCCATCTTATGATTTTTCGCAAAATAGGGAAAATGGGTCATATTTCGGGTAAGATATACGGGTTTTGAAAAATAAGGCTTTTCTACCTATATTTGTAGTGGTGATGTGTAACTTTGAAGAACTGGCTTTTCGGATTTGGGGTGCTTGGAAGTTATGCCAATTTAAAATAATGCGTAAATAATAAATAGATGTTAGACTTTACACTCATAGAATCTGAAGAAGATTTACGACGAAATGTGAATGAATTTAATAAACACATAATACAGGCAAGAAAAGAAGTAATAACAGGAAAGTACTTTATTCATCTAAAGAGTGATTCAGAGGATAAGTTTGCCCCATCTAAATTTAGTTACCTCAAGGATATAAGCATAGAAAGATATTTAGAAGATAGAAAATATGAGCGTATTGACGGAGGTGATGCTCAAAAACACATTAAAAAAATCACCAATAAAGAATGGACTCCATTTAATGAATTAACATCAAGTGAACAAGAATCTTTTATAGATTGGATTCGTCCTTTTCCTAAAAGAAGAAAAAATTTAGAAAAAACATGTTTCATAACTATTTTTGATAAAGGAAGTTTCTTTCCGGAGGAACTAAATGACGAATCTGGCATACCTGAAGGAGCAAAGCGAAAAATTACAGTCAATAAATACGAGCGTAGTTCAATTGCAAGGAATAAGTGCATTGAGACTCATGGTTATTTATGTAAAATTTGTCAGTTTGATTTTGAAAAAGTATATGGAGAAATTGGAAAAGAATTTATCCACGTACATCACATTATACCATTGTATACTGTTGATGAAAACTACAAAGTTGACCCTGAAAATCACTTGATTCCTGTTTGTCCCAATTGTCATGCAATGTTGCATAGAAGAAACGGGAATTGTCTGAAAGATGAAGAACTAAAACAAATGATTAACAAAGAGAATTTAGTGGCTTGGGCTTCAAATTTTGAATAATACAAAATCTGCGAAAATCCGTCCAATCCGCAAAATCCGCGTTCTATCACATCAAATATTCAACCCATACGCCTCCCTCAAAAAATTCTTACACCACTCCTTCTCTTCTGCATTAATATTCGTCGCAATCTCAAAAATCTTAGCCGCTTTTTCGCCAATGACCTGTTCGTACAGACCGATTTTTTTCTTTTTAGTGGCAATGTATTCGGGGTCTTTTTTCATATCGGCAATCGCTTTTTGATAAATGGCGACAATCTCATCCGGCGTTTCTTTTGGTACGAGCAACAATTTCATACCCCCAAAACCCGCTGCCATCGTCGCAAACCATGAATCAAACTCAATCCCTTCGCCTTTTTTGCCGTGCATCATTTCATACACTTCGCCAAAATGCGGCAAGTCCGGGAAACTCGAATCCCGCACCAATCGCCCTTCGTCGTCCAACATGCCCCAAGACCAAAGCGGCACTGCCTCGCGCGACTCCACGAGTGGCGTGACGTTCTTCAAATACGCCGATGAAGTCTGATAATCAATCTTCACCTCCCCCCGTTCAAAAGCCAGTCGCCCGGCACCGCGCCCGCGAAAACCAAAGACCGTTTTGACATCCAAACCCAAGAGATAAAACGAAATATTCGGCACCAAATCCAGCGAAGTCGGACCCTGGCTCGCGTATATCAACGGCTCGTCTTTTATCTTCTGAATGTCCTGCGCCGACCGCATCCCCAAATCCGGCGACACATACACCACACCACCATTCGGATACGCCATAATCGGCTTATAATCAGCGTAATCGTAGCCCACACGCGGGTCGTCCAGCAAGAAAGGCATCTGCGTAGAACCCGACGTACCCAACAACATCATGCCGTCCGGTTTTACCCGTTCAGCAAACAAATTCGCGCCCTTAATCGACCCACCACCGGGAATATTGACGACATTAATGACCGGATTTCCGGGCAGATATTTCCGCAAAAACGGTGCATTGAATCGCGCCCAAGTATCGCCCCCACCGCCTTCTTTGAATGGGATAATCCATTCAATTGTTTTTCCTTCAAAATAGGTTTCATCAATCGTTGTGGTAGTGGTAACGGCTTGCGTATCTTCGTCCACTTCGATGGTGCTTTCTTGTTTTGTCAAAAAAGAAAACAGGAAAAACGCGCCTAAAAATAGTGCGCTGAGGGTGGCGATTTGGGTGATTTGTTGCTTGTTCATCTTTGTTGATTTGTGTGCACGTTGCATTTTATCGGGTTATTACATTTCCAAAACAATCAATTATATCTGTAATATCCAAAATATTACGGAAAAACATGCTCTGAAAGATATGATGGGTAGAAATAAGACGAGTAGAGAGGCTAACAAGAGAAGAGGCAAGTGTTTTTGAGAGCTATGGGAATTTCAATAGGAATGATGAACTACAAATTTATCGTTCATAGTTCATCATTCATCGTTATAATTTACTTCCACTTAATATTGCATCCCGCAGAAGGATAATGCGGCTCAGGAACAGCCTCACCACCAATAATCAAGTCTAATGCTTTACGCATATCTTCTCCGGTGACGGGCTTGTCATTGCCCGGACGCGAAGCGTCGATTCTGCCGCGATATGCCAAGTTCATTTCCGCATCAAATACATACAAATCTGGTGTACAAGCCGCATCATAGGCGCGTGCGACTTCCTGACTTTCATCATATAAATACGGGAAATTATAGCCCGCAGATTTAGCGTGTTCGGTCATGCGTTCCGGTCCGTCTTGCGGGTGTGTAGCGATGTTATTTGAACTGATGCCGATGAAAGAAACGCCCTTCGCAGTGTAGTCATTCGAGAGGCGTACCAACTCATCATTCACATGAATCACAAAGGGACAGTGATTGCAAATGAACATAATGACTGTAGCTTTTTCGCCTTTTAAATCATTGGAATTCAAGGTTTTACCTGAAACAGTGTCAGGCAAATTAAATTCAGGAGCTTTCGTACCTAGGGGCAACATGGTGGATTCTGTTAATGCCATAATTTTAGATGTGAGACAAGAGACGAGAGACCAGAGACGAGAGGTTTTTCAATTCTCTTGTCTCTCGTCTCCACCTCTCTTGTCTAAAGTTATTTACAACTCGGATTGATTCCTAATACATATTTTTCGACGATGCCGATTTCGGTGGCAGTTTCTGAGCCTTTAAAACCTGCGATGTCGGTGTCTTTTAGGAATTTTTGGTATTGTTGCACCATATCCATTGAAATGGGAAGGTAGCTCCAATGCCATTTTTCTTCTTCGTAACCGTGTGGGCGGTCTGCGCCTTTGGGCGTGTAAGTTTGGCAGTAGCCGTAGACGAGGGCATTGTCGCGCAGCCAATTATAAATCCTTAGCCCTTCCCCTGATTCAAACCACGAATTTTCGAGATTGTTCAGGTCAATATCCGTTCCCCAATGATGACGCGACGTACCGGGCATGGAACTGAATTTGAGGATTTCAAGGGCGCGGTCTTTACCGTTGGGCATGGCTTGGGAGAGGTCTTTACCACCGACTTTTCGCGCGCCTGTCCACTTGGCTTCCCAGATGCTTTTTTGATGATTAAAGGGACGAGCTGCCGATACAATTTTGAGGTTGATGCCGTCTTTCAAGGCTGCGGCGTGCATTTCTTTGAAAGCGGTGTAAGCATCTTTACGGAGGTAGATATTAGATTTGGTGGTATATTTTGCTTCGATTTTGGTGAAATCGGGATGTGAAGCGGGATTGACTTTTCCGATGAGTTCATCTTTCGGATAAACTTTGTGGGTGCGAATGATAGGTGGCTTTTTTTCTTCCATTTCGGTTGGTTGATTGGTGGTGGGGTCGGGCTTTTTGGTGGTTTCGTTACAGGCGATTAATACGAGGATTAAAGCGAGTAGGAAGTAATTTTTTTTCATTTGAATTTTATTTTCAAAATACGTAGTTAATTAAAAAACAACAGCATTTAAACTATTTCAACTTTAACTTCTTCAATGGGAAAATTATCATTAAGTTTCAATACCTCTTCAAATATTTCATCGTAATTCTCATTCCCTAAATCACCTATTCTGCCTATATCGTCCAAATCAAGTATTTCATTCATTTTGTTACGATTTTGTTCTGCTTGTTCTGCCAATGCTCTTTTTTCTTTTAGTTCAAGTTTTTTTAACTCAATATTTATTTTTTTTTCTTCAACTTCCAGTTCTGTTTTTTCTATTTCTAATTCTTTTTGTCTGTCAAAATACTGAAGTTCTTTTTTATTTTTGATAATATTCTGCCCTTCGCTTATCAAATGCAATACGCCTTTTACAGAAAGAAAAAGAGTTGATAAATGACCTATAATACTCGCTATATTTACAATGACTCCATAATCTCCAATTAAAGTCAGTATTAGACTTCCTTGAGTAAGCGAGTGAAATCTTAGTTTATTTTCATAACCAAATCTTTTACTCAACTCAAGAATTTGATTTTGGAAAGTTGATATCGTATCCAAATCAAACTCTGAACATGTAAAAGTAATATTTAAGTAAGCTTGATTGTCAATGTTTTGATTGTCATCCGTGCCACTTACAAGTAGTTTAGTTACTTTTTTGAACTCAGGAGGAAGTTGATCGTATTCACCAAGTATATGCCCAACTACTCCAAATGCTAACTTTGCAGAACTTTCTGTTAGTTTTTTCTGAAAAATATCATTTACGTAATTTATGTAATCACCATCAAAATCATATTTTATTTCTTTTAGCTTATCAATACTTGTTAAAATTATCCATAGATTATTTGGATGCTTCTCTTCGCCGACTTTATCTATTAATCTAAGGTAAAATTGCGCCTTGCTTTCTTGACAAGCATTAAGAGACGAAAACGAATCTGGTATGACCACTTCCTTCAAAGTACAGTTTTCAAAATAACAAAGTTTAGGAAGTTCCTGCTGACCAAAATCGTGTTCAATGGACTCAAAAGAACTATTACTAAAAAATGAATCTTCAATTATTGTATTCTCAATGTTTATTTGAAGAAATACACATTTGTTCACTTTTACTTCTTCGCCTATGGTACAATTTATAATTTTACTATCACGTATAGTATTTTCTTCGAATCCTGATACTACATAAAATTGAGAGGAAAAAAAGTTAGCTTTAATAAAAGTACATGATGATATTTTCGATACTTCAGAGAAACGAGAGGAAGTAAAGGTTAGTTTATTAAATTGACAATCAATTATTTCAGAGTCATCTTCAATACCCGAATTCATAAAAGTGGTATTAATAAATACGCAATTAGCAAACGAACTTTCTTTGATGTTACAGGTAGAAAAAACCGAATCAATAAATTGACAATTATTAAATCGACACTCTGAAAAATCAATTTGTGAGAACTCTGCATTTACAAATTCTACATTAGAAAAGACCACTTCATTTACGTCAATATCGTTAAAATATAAATCTTCGATACTTCCTTTTAAAGATTCAATAATGGAACTTATGTTTTCAGATGTGATGTGTTCACCGCAATGGTTAGACATACTTAATCTGCGTTTTTTGCAGTCTTTGTGAACACATTTTTTGTCATTTTGCATATTAGTGTTTTAAGACGTTTATCTTGTCAAATCAGGAAATCTATGCTTATTCTTCTCCCACCAACCTTTCTTCACATCCTTAGCCAATTTATCAATATCATCTTGTGTAGCTTTGCTGCCTTTAATCGCTTGTTTGTACGACAAATAATCTAACATTCGTTGTATGTCAGACACATCCAAATCCGGTGAAAGCCTTATAATAATTTCATTTTCAGTTCTTTCAATAGTCATGATTTATGAGTTGTTGAGTTGACAAATTGACGAGTTGTTGAATTGTACAATCGACAACTCAACAACTCGTTAATTCATCAACTCATTTTTCTAATATTCAAATTCCAATCGCTGACAAGGAAATCCAAACAGGCATTTTTCCTGAATCAAATTAGCGACTTGCGGCGTGACAAGGCTGCGCCAATTTCCTTCATCTGCGCGCAACATTTGCAATACATCTTTTGAGTAAATGTGTAGATTGTCAGGATTGAAACCCTTGATATCTTCTACTTGTCCGTTTTCCAAAAGATGTTTGTAAAGGTGTTGGATACCATCGGGAATCGGCATGTTTCGGCTCGTCATAAACTCCGAACTCCCCTCTTGTATAGAAGGATACACATATAGTTTTACGCTTTTTGTAAATAATTCGCCGAAGGCATGGAGCAAACTACCGTCGTTGTGTTGGTAGTAATTTTGATTAACAATTTCCAACAGTACACGCACTCCTAATACCAAACCCAATTTCGGAATTTTATAATCCGAAAAATACTTAATCAATTTTGGATATGATTCACAATTAGAGACGATGACCGTTTGCCCAAGTTCGCCCAATACAGTAGCTCTGTCGAGAAAATCTTGGTCGCTGATTTCACCATCAGAACGAAGATTGTCGAGCGTAATTTCGGTGAGTTGATAATATTTTGCAGGGTCTACTTCGGGGTCTTCCGTAAATTGACGACTACTTGTTTTGAGCATATCCATATTCACCAATGTAGCAGGACGGAAACTACCGCGTACTACAAGTACATTTTTTTTGTATAAAAATTCAGATGGGTGAATATTGCGTCCTTCTTTATCGAACATCGCTACGTCGGTTAAGCCGTTTTTGACCAACATCAGACTCAACAGGCGGTTGTCTACTTCCTTAAAATTCGGTCCGCTCAAGCGTATCATGTCAATATACACACGACTTTCGAGACTATCCATCAAAGACTGTATGAATGTCTCAGGGTCATCGTGATAGTGATAGCAGGCGTAGACCATATTTACCCCCAATATCCCGACTGCCAACTGCTGAAGACGGTTGTTTTTATCCCTTAATTTGACGTGCAATACCAATTCATTAGGCTCACCGTCAGGGTCGAGTTGAAAGCGCAGACCGAGCCAGCCGTGTCCTTTGTTGGTACGTTTATAATTGATGGCGGAAACGGTATCAGCAAAGGCAAAAAAGGTGCTGTTCGGACGCGATTGCGTAAGGCGTTCTTCCATCAAGCCATACTCATGGTCGAGCATCTTGTACAGCCGTGATTCGCATACGTAACGCCCACTTTCTTCCACACCATAAATGCGGTCGCTATAAATCTTATCATACGCCGACATGGTCTTGGCAATTGTTCCGACTGCCGCACCGACCTGAAAGAAATGTCGCGCCACTTCTTGCCCTGCGCCTATCTCCGCAAATGTGCCGTAGATACTTTCGTCCAGATTGATTTCCAGTGCTTTCTGTTCCGGTTCTATAAGCTTCTTCATCGTGTATTCGTGATTCGTTAATTCGTGATTCGTGTATTCGTGATTCGTATACCCGTGATGTATACATGATACATGATTTGCCTTCGGCAAATACAATAACGAATCACGAATTAACGGATAAACGAGTAACGAATACACGAATTAACGAGCAACAAAAATAATGAAATTTACGACGGCATGAAAGCGGTTTTTGAGAATGGTTTGATTTTGAGGGAAAAAGGTTACTTTTGGTCGGCGGTTAGTCTATCGGCAGTCCGCCGCTTTTACGTGAAACCGACTTGCGTATCAGCGGCAGACTGCGGACGGAATAGCCGCGGACATCATTCACTCATTCAAAATTCAAAATTCGCTCATTCAAAATTACTACCATGTATCGTTTCTTATTAATTTTCTGTCTATTTATTTCTGTAAATTTAATAGCACAAGACCGTTTTCCTTTATTCACTTCTGAAATAGAAGGCAGTAAGGGTGAATGTTTTGCTCAATGTATGTTACCGGCGGTGTTGGATACGGTTTCTGAAAATATTTTAAAATCTCCCGAAACCTCTTATTATGAAGTGAATGCGGCGGTTTTTGATACGATTATTGAAACGATAGAAATTGAGCCGCCAAAGACGATTTATGAAATTATTCCGGCTGAATATGATACGATTCGAGAGGAAATTGTGGTTCGAGATGGTGAAAATATGCCCATTTCCAACGAAGCAAATAGTGATGCGAATTGTATAGAAACATTCACCGAAAAAATAGAAACTGCACCGCCGACCAAACGTTGGGTGCGTCATTTAAATGATAATTGCGACCTCGAAAAAGAAGGAGATAAATGTTATTATTGGTTGCTGACCGACATTCCTGAGACTTACGAAGTACGTGATATTCAGGTAAATAATTGCGCCAATCAGCCACCACAAATGCAACGCTCAGAACCTAAAATTCAGACGATTACGCGCCTACAATTGCGTGCGCCTGCACAAGTGCGTGAGGTGTACGTGCCTGCTGTCACACAAGAAGTAACGCGCCTTTTACTTCGCCAAGATGCTACTGCAAATCTTGTCAATAGTCCTGCCCAATATGACGTTATCGACAAACTTGTGATCGTGCGTCAGGGTGGCAAAATCGAAATGCGAACTGTTTGGTGTGATGCCAAAGCCACTGAAAACATGAAGGAAATCCAAAAAACGCTTAAAAAGCGCGGCTATTATAAAGGAAAAACGAAGGGTGAATGGTCGCAAAAAACACAGGATGCACTTTTGAAATTTCAGCAGGATAATGGGCTGCCAATTGGTCAATTTGATGAGGAGACGATGCAACAACTTGGTTTTTAACCTCACCTCAACCCTCTCCATTTCATTGGAGAGGGAGCAGTCTTCTGCCTTAACTGATTTTATCCAATTCCTCCCGCAATTCCTGCAAAAAACCTTTCAATGCTTTCAATCGCTTGATGGTGCGTTGTTTCTCAGTAAGCTTATTTTTATTGGCTTTCATTTCGCGTTTTGCGCCTTCAAGTGTAAAGCCTTTTTCTTTGACGAGGTGGTAGATAATTTTCAGGTTATCAATGTCTTTTCGGGTAAAACGACGGTCTCCACGACTATTTTTATTGGGTTTGATGACAGAAAATTCCGTCTCCCAAAATCGTATCAAGGAATTGGAAACGCCCAACATTTCAGCTACTTCGCTGATAGAATAATATCGTTTTATGTCTTTTGTCATGTGTTGTAGTGTTGTTGTGTCGTCGTGTCGTAGATTGTTGTGTTGTGTAGTTTTTATACCGCTACAACACCACGAAACTACAATACCACAACACTAAAAAACATTCACTTCCGGGGTCAGCTTAATACCAAATTTATCGTTGACCGATTGCTGTATTTTTTGTGCCAACTGCCAGATTTCTTCACCGCTTGCTTCGCCGTGATTGACGATGACGAGGGCTTGGTATTTATATGTGCCTGCATCGCCGATTCGTTTGCCTTTCCAACCACATTGTTCGATGAGCCAACCTGCAGGTATTTTGACGAAATCATCCGGCAAATCGTAACTTATGATATTTGGATGCGCCAATTTTATGAGGTCAAATTGTGACTTAGGGATAACAGGATTTTTGAAAAAACTGCCTGCATTACCCAAATCTGCGGGGTCAGGTAATTTACTTTGACGTATTTGAATGACCGCACCACTAATCGACTTTATATCAGGTGATTGTATACCATTTTTCTCCAAAGTCGTTTGAATAGCTCCGTAAGAAGTATTCAATTTATGATTTTTTTTGGTCAATTGCAAGGTGACAGCCGTAATGAAAAATTGCCCCTTTAGTTCCTTCTTAAAAACACTTTCCCGATAGCCAAAGGCACAAGCGGTATGGTCAAAAATTTGTTTGTTTTTTTCTTGTAAATGAATGGCTTCCAATTCTACGAAAACATCTTTCAATTCGACGCCGTATGCTCCAATATTTTGCATAGGAGCTGCGCCGATAGTGCCGGGAATGAGGGAAAGATTTTCGATACCGCCATAACCATTTTCAATCGCCCACAAGACACACTCATGCCAATTTTCACCTGCGCCAAAACGCACTTGTACCATGTCATCGGTTTCATGGACAATCTCTTTTCCCTTCAAATTATTTCTAACTATCAAACCTTCTACATCGCCACGAAGCAAAACATTACTACCACCGCCAAGTATATAGTCTGGCGTATTTGTATCGAGTAACTCTATAAATTGCGTCTCACTATTTACTTCTATGAATTGAGCAGCATGAGCTTTTATTCCAAGTGTATTATAGGGCTGTAGCGATACATTCGCTCTAATTTCTATACTTTTATCCACAATTAATTAATATAAGGAGTGGAACACGAATAAATACACATTTTGGCTTGCTCTTTTTTCCGATAGCTTCGTTGCTCATTCATTACATAGCTTGGCTATGCGCTTCACTCGCGCCTAACTATCGGAAAAAATAGCTGCGCCAAAAACGTATATTTATTCATATTCCACTCCTAATCAAAAATCAACATATATTTATTTTGACAAAAATAATATAAAAAAAGCTGTTACTTACTGTTTATTTAAGAGTCTTTGTTTAGAGTTTGCAAGTTAATAATTTAACTGTTTACCCTTCATTTAAACACTAAAAACAAAATATTATTTCGATTTTACTATAAAAATATTTCAAAAATTACACCAACATGTAATCAAATATCACTATATTTAAGGCAAAATTCTCGCACTTTCTCACCAAATAACCATTTTTAATTTACAAACGACTACTATGAAATATTTCTACCTTGCTGTGTTTACCATTTTAGTAAACATCAATTTATCCGCGGAAAATTACTACTGGATAGGTGGCACGGGCGATTGGAACGACCCCGCACACTGGTCGCTATCCGAATTTGGAACGGGTGAATCCGCCAATGCTATCCCTACGATAGAGGACAATGTTTACTTCAATGAATTTTCATTTGAAAACGACAACGATACACTTTATGTAAGCGAATCGGGCATTTTCTGCCACGAAATGGACTGGACTGATCTCACCCAAAGGGTTGTATTTTTCTTCCGTACCAATCCGAATGAAACTAAGCGTATCAATATTAGCGGTTCGCTTTTGCTTAGTCCGGATGTGAGTGTTTCGGGAGATGACGCCTTGTGGTTATTCAATGGCGCATCCGTCAACAACCTTGTATATACTGCTGAAAATCAGCTCCCTCACGTAGAATTTAATAACGAAAACGGTAGTTGGCAACTCTTCGACGACTTGAATGTACGCGGCGTGATACGGCATTGGGGCGGCGAATTACTGACCGATAACAAAGCCATTTCTTGCCGAAATTTCATGTCAACGGGAAGCACGCCACGCCGTCTTGTCTTGGGCAATTCTTCGCTTGAAGCCACACAAGAATTAAGACTGGAAAACACAAACTTAGATTTGGATGCGGGTACTTCTACCCTCTCTTGTTCGATACTAAATGCATCCGGAATGAGCCTCCACAATGTTATTTTCCTTATTGGTCAACAAATTCCGAGTATCGTAGGCGGTAATGTTAGTTTCAATAATCTCAGTTTTGGTACAGAGGATATTCTTGGTTTACTGTCTACTGACTTTCTTAATACGCCTTTGGAATTTATCTTGCCTGCCGGGACTTCCATTAACATTGCAAATAGCTTTTTTGTAGGTTCTATTTGCGAGAATCCGGTGAGTGTGCGTACCTCTGAGCCGGGTGTCCAATCATTTATTTATAATCAAGCCGGCGTGATTACGTTACAACATGTACGCTTGCGCGATGTCAATGCCAATGGCGGTGCATTTATCGCGCTCTATTCATATGATGATGGCAATAATGATGGCTGGCAATTCGTCGGTGACCCCGGCATATGTGGTTTGCCTGTGGAGTTGAGTGATTTTACGGCAGATTGTCAATACCGAAATACGCACTTGCAATGGACGACTGAAACTGAATCTAATTCAGCATATTTTGCTGTAGAAGTGAGTCGAGATGGGGCTGATTTTGAGGAAATTACAAAGATTCCGGCGGCAGGCAATAGCAGTTCGTCGCAAAATTATAACTTCACCGACCCAACTTTGCGCGTGGGCGAACATTACTATCGCCTAAAACAAGTGGATACGGATGGTAATTATGAGTATAGCGAAATTGTCGCCATTACTTGTGTCAATACTGCACCTGAAAATGTTGAAATTTTCCCAAATCCGGTCAAAGATGTTGCTACTGTCAATCTTAATTTGGCTACAAATGTGGATATTCGTGCGACTATTTTTGATGCACAAGGCTCACTCATCAGCGAGCAAAATCAGGAGATGGATGAAGGTTTTCACAATATTCATTTTGATACGCGACTCCTGCCTAAAGGGGTTTACATTATGCAGGTTTGTATTAATGAACAATGTGAGGCGCAGAAATTTGTGAAGGAGTGAGGCAGACCAAAATATATAATAGCTGTCAGGCATTTTGAGAATGCTTGACAGCTATTTTTTGGAAAAATGAGGTAAAATGCTTAATTTGAATGAATATTTATTCGCTTAAAATAGCTTCTGATATGAAAGGTATTAACTACGTTGTAGATGCAGATGGGAACAAAACTGCTGTTCAGATTGACTTACATCTTTACGGTGAATTGTGGCAGGACTTTTACGATTTATTGCTTATCGAGTCAGCAAAAGACGAAGAAAGTGATTCGCTTGAAGCATATTTAGAAAAACTCGAAAAAAAAGAACAACTCGATGAGCAGGTACAAAGTACGCATTAAGAGAAAAGCACAAAAGCAAATTGAAAAACTTTCTAAATCTACTCAAGACAGAGTACTTCACAAAATCCGCAATCTATCCGACGAACCTCGTCCTCCGGGTAGCAGAAAAATTGTAGGGTCAGAAAATAGTTGGAGGATTCGGGTTGGTGACTACCGAATATTATACACAATTGAAGATAATATCTTACTGGTTGAGGTCATACGTGTTCGTCATCGTAAGGATGCGTATGATTAGCGTCCATTCTCCGAAAAACATCCAACAAATCTCTCGCCTCTGCCCCATTTTCAATTTCTACATTCAATTCATTCAACAACCACTCTGCCGCCTCGTTTACAGGCACGCTCGCGTAGTGCACATCACGTGCATGATGCACATATTTGAGGACTAAAAAGGCATTGAACCATTGGAAGAAACGTTGTCGGAAAGTCGTAGGATTTGCGGTATGTGCGTGTATTTCTTTTATTTTTTGTGGGAAATTATTTTCCAATAAAAATGAACGAACGCTATCAGGTAAATCTTCTATAAAATGATTTATCTCCAATTCGCTTTTCATTTCGTATAATGCGTTTATTTTTTTTATAAAAAACTGTAAATCAATAAATACATTTGGATGATAAGCAAGGTATCCACTCTCAGTTTGAATTAAATCGCCAACTGCTTTACCCGTCCCGAAAGGTACACGATGTGAAGGTCGTGGTGAAGGAATGACACGCGTTGTAGTCAATTCAGTGAAATGTCCGTGTGGAATAAATTTATGTAAAAAATAGAAGTCCTCCCCTGCCTTTCTGCGATTCATGCCACCTTGTTTTTGATAGGCATCGGCACGTACTGCCATGCTCGAACCAATCGTCTGATAAGCATGTGGAAATCCTGCCCACCGCAAAGCGTGTACATAATATCGCAAGTACAATTCGTAATCTACAATCGCCTCATAAACTTCCGGTGGATATGCCGCACCATTCATGGGGTGTTCAAAGTAAATACTACACGCCTCTGTGTCAGGATGTGTTTTAAAATGCCGTTCAATTTCCTTTAAATAATTCGTATCACAGCCCGAATCCGCATCAAAACAAACTATCACACCCATCGAATTTCCAACCTGTTCCAATCGCCGGACGGCTTCATCCATACCGATTTTGCGTGCCAGCCCTACCCCCGCATGTTTCTTTGGCATATCAGGATGATCTAGGGCAAAGCATTGGAATTTATCATCTGCATTCTGAGGAATCCATTCGTTTAATTGATTGATGGTCAATTGATTTTGTTGTTTAATTTCAGTTGAACTTATTTCTGAATCATTTACTATTACAATAACTTCGACAGTACATTCCGGCAGCTCACAATCGCGTAATGCTTGTACACTCGACACCACATCCGGCTCATCATGACAAGGAATTACTACGATAATTCCTAAATCCGCATGAGGCACGACTTTAATTTGAGGTGGATAAAGTGCATGTTTTTCTAAATAAGTCATCTTAATGATAAATGGAATTACCCATTAATTGGGCAAAATCTCATATGACCTCGTTAGAGGTCGAATAT
>JAHDEO010000511.1 GCA_020628725.1 Saprospiraceae bacterium | reverse complement strand
TTTGAAACCACCCCAATAAAGTGAAGACAAAGTTCATTGAAAATTTGGAAAATAGAGAAGAAACACAAAAGCAGGTTTTCTTTGTGATGTGAAAAATCAAAGAGTACCTGCTTATGAAAAAAAATTGTTCGGCAAGATACGCAAAAAAATATTGAGCGTTCATAATGAAGTAATGCAAAACACCCATAAATATAAGCGAATCAACAAGTTATCTGGTTTAATTAATGGCATGATAATCAGCCAAGATTGTACTATGAATGCTTTAGGTAGCGGTTTGCCACAAGTCATTACTGCTCACAGTAAGGAAAAAGCGGCTAAAACGTTCTTAGAAAACTACTGGAATGACTATCAAACGCATTACTTACCTTACATGAAACGATTTCTGCCTGAATTCATACAACATGCTCAAACTCGCGGTATCATCTATCTTGTCATAGATGGTTCTCAAATGGGCAACAAACATATTGCTCTAATGGTAAGTATGGTCTATAAAAATCGTAGTATTCCGCTTTGTTGGACGGTAAAAAAAGGGGGAAAAGGACATTTTACCGCTAAGATGCACTGTGAACTTGTTGAACAAGTACAAGAGTATTTCGGCAAAGTATTCCCAAAAGATAAGCCTGTTATCTTATTAGGAGACGGAGAATTTGACAGTACAGACTTACAAGATGTTTGTAAAGATGCGGGATGGGGGTATGTATTTAGAACAGCTTGTAATACGGTCATGTATGAAAACGGTGATGCCTTTAAAGCTCAACAACTCAGTATCGACAGCCACCAAAATGGACAAGACCATATTTTCATTAAGAGTATAGAATTCACGAAAGAACGATATAAAAATGTTAATTTTTTGTATTTACATGACCCTAAATATGAGGAAGCTATCCCACTAATTAGCAATTTAGAAGAAGCCAAAGATATTATTGAAGCATACGACAGAAGATACTCTATTGAGTGCTTATTCAAAGACCTTAAATCGACCAGTTTTAAGTTGCACAAGACAAGACTCAAATCTGCCTATGCTATTGCTAATGTTATCATGGTCGCAGCTTTTGCCTTCACCTTGTTAGTCAAATTGGGAACAAAATACGAGCATCACCCTATACGCCCATACGTGCAACGAACCAGACCGGACCAGACCGTTTGGTCTATTTACTTCTTTGCCTGTGCTCTACTAAAACACCTCCTATGGGAAGGCATTGACTTCGAGTTTTCTTTTCAATTTTCCAAATTTTCAATGAACTCTTCTTAAACTTTTTTCGGGTGGTTTCAAATCTCATCATTCAGGCATTTGCAGCAACAAATCACGCTCATCATTCAATGCTTTCGCCTCAGCCAGTGCTTCCTTTTTGAATGTTTCATAATTAGCCCTAATTTCTTCCCAAGAATCCGTTTCGCAATGTTCAAGCGACAAAGCTATTATCGCCAAGTCTTTCAAACCCACATTTTTAATCGTAGACTTGATGGTATGCGCTTCGTAATTGATACCCTTTTTATTCTGCTGTTCGATGTGCTGCTCAATTTTAGATAAAGCATCAGGTAGCTGTTGCATGAAAATATCCAACATTTCCACGATATACTGTCGCTTACCTTTAAGCAGATTATACAAGTGTGCGAGCTTTATAAGTTTAGGTACAGATTCGCTTTGTCCGGATAGCGAATGACTGATTTTATTCTCCATAATGTAAATCACTGTGTTCCCGGATATAATTACGTGAATAGGGGAGTCCTTGTTGCAATAATTGAGTAAAATTTTAATAAGTATTTAAAGTAGCACAGTCTGTAGACTGTGTTTTATTTTTTGCTACGCAAAAAATGTGTGCGGTCTACAGACCGCGCTACAAGAAAAAAATCATATATTTACCTATCACAAAATTAAAAACAAAGCCTTTGCTCCCTCTCCTCGCAGGAGAGGGCTGGGGTGAGGTAAAAACATGCAATACATCCAAAACATCCGCGACCACATCGCCAAAGACGACCTCAACACCGCCCTCCAACACCTCCGCGACCTGTTGGAACACAGCCCCCAATTAAACGAAGTCATCCAACAATCAGGACGCTATGCCGACATTCGCAAACAAATACGACTCGGCATCGTCAACCATGCTGATGCGACATTGATCAAAAATCAAATCCGTATGGGCTTGATTGAATTATTGGATGAAATCGAAAAAGAAGGCAAAAAGCCACCCATACAAAAAGAACTCCAAGCGGCGGTCACAAAGATTGAGATTAACAACAGTAAAAACGTTGTCACAGGCAATATCAAGGCAGATACCGTCGAGATTGGCGACAAGATTTACCAAATTTATGGCGAGCGCAAAATCCCCCAAGCCCTCACCTACACTCCGCCCCGCCACGAGTACTTCTTAGGCAGAAAGCAGGAACTCCGCGAAATTTACGAAGCCCTTCGCAGCGACGACCGCCCCCTCTTACTCGTCAACGGACAAGGCGGCGTAGGCAAGACCACCCTTGCCACGCACTACTTCCGCGAATACGCCCACGAGTACGCCCATACCGCTTGGGTCACCAGCGAGGGCAACATCGCCGACGACCTCATCAGCCGACTCCAAGACAGCCTCGGCATCCGCGACCAACTCAAAAACATCATCGACCGCCCCCAAAGGACACAGATACTCCTCCGCGCCCTGGCGAGCCTCCAAAAAACCTGCCTACTCGTACTCGACAATGCCAATGACCTCCCCGACCTCCAAGCCCACTACCAACTCCTGCGTTCCTGCCCCAATTTTCATATCTTGCTCACTACGCGCATCAATGAGTTCCGACACGCCCCCATATACCGCATAGAGGGCTTGCCCATAGCCGATGCCCTCCAACTCTTCCGCCAATACTACCCCGCCCTCAGTGATACCGAAACCCAAACCGTCAGACAGATACACCAAGCCGTTCATGCCAACACCCTCGTCATCGAACTCCTCGCCAAAAACCTACACCAACTCAACCGCCTACGCAAGCACTACACCCTCGACCACCTACTCCAAGACCTCCGCGAAAAGGGCTTGCTACACCTCCAATCCAAAACCGTCCACACCGACTACGGCACCCTCCAACATGCCAAACCCGAAGACATCATCGCTGCCATGTATGACCTCACTGCACTTCCTAAAAAGGAACGTCGAATACTATCAATGTTAGCTATATTACCACCTGAAAATGTTCATTTTGAGACACTTGAAAGTCTGATTGTTGATATTGAAGAATTAGACGATTATTTACTATCACTCTATAAAACAGGTTGGATTGATTTTAATGAAAATGATAAAACTTTTAAAATTAGTCCTGTTGTTCAAGAAGTTGTAAAGAAGCATGAAAAAGATTTAATAAAAAATGTCATACCATACTTAGCAGCCAATCTAATTTTAAAGCTGGGTTTTGAACCTAATTCTGGACAGCTTCTTTATCTAAATTACCAACAGGCAGCTAAATATGTGGGTTATGGTGAATATCTCATAAACCAATTTAGTCAAGATGTTCCAATGTTGACTTTTTTATGCAGGAATATCTCTAACTTTTTTGAGGTATATGGAAACCTAAAAAAAGCTTTACATTTCTCTGAGAAACAACTTAAGTTAGGTAAAATTATTTGTAATATCATCTCAGAAGATTTACATCCTGAAGAGAACGTAGCAGTAGCTTATAGTAAATTAGGTGAGATAAATCTTGAACTTGGATATGGACAAAAGGCTATAGACTATTATAGACAAGAAATCATAGTATATGAAAATTTAATTGAAAAATATCCGAATGACTTACGGCTCAAAATAGAAACCAGTATTTCGTATGAAAGAACATCAATATGCCTTAAAAATATTAATATGATTGACGAGGCAAGGTTATTTGCCGAGAAATGCCTTAATGTTATATTGGAATTATTAAAAAATGATAGTGATAATGATAAATTGAAAAAACGCCTATCAAACACCTATGAAATTCTTGGAGATATAGAACTAAAATTAAAGAATATTGAAAATGCCCTTAACTACTACCTAAAAAACAAAGCATTCACAGACGAATTAATTGAATTGGATAAAAATGACATCTCACTTTATATTGGACGAACTTTAAATTATGAAAAATTAGGAGATATTTATTTAAAAATGGGGCTGATGCAAGAATCTCTAAAGTATTTAGAAGAAGGTAATCACATAGCTAAAAAACTAAGCAAGTTTGACCCTACAAGCGTAAAGTTAAAACGTAATTTAGCATCATCCTATATGTGGCTTGGAATTTATTACGAACAAAACAATGATAAAATTAATGCAAAGAAATTCTATGTCTTATCGAAACGCAAACTTGTTGAGTTAAGAAAAAAGCATCCTGATTACATTCGATATGAAGATGATTTACAATGGGTTTTACAAGCAATAGAAAGAATTAAATTGTACATTGGGGTGTAGCGTTGGACTTTGGCTCCCGGTATCGGCGACTTTAAGCCGTTGCAACAATCCTCCCAAAAAACAACCCGTCATTCCAAACCCCGATTTGGAATCTGCCCGGTCTTGGCACGACGTCAGACAGGAGCTTCAGTTTAAAATCGCTCTCTTGCGTCCAAAAGATTCTGAATCGGGGTTCAGAATGACGGTTGATTTTGGCGTTTTTATTTTTGATGCGATTGCCAAAAATCGTCAGCACAGTAATTTGCAAAACTCCCGTAAATGCTGTATTTTACACAAAAAATCAGCGATGACAGTAAATATTCAAGCTAAAAAATTGCGTTTAATTCAGCGTATAGCTGCGTTGGATAATGAGCAAACTTTGTCTGACATAGAAGCTCAACTCAATTCAGCGGATGATGTACTCAACAAGGTCATCAAACCCACCCGCAAGCAACTCACCGTAGAAGATTTGATTCAGGAACAAAATTACACGCCCATCACCAAAGAGGCTTTCTACGAAAAAGTCGAAAAATTAAATAGGGCGTTCCTGTAAATCCAAATTTAATTTCCGTACCAAATAAAATATTG
>JAHDEO010000510.1 GCA_020628725.1 Saprospiraceae bacterium | reverse complement strand
GTGTGGATGACCTCCGATTCCTACTTCTTGCTGTCGCTGATTGCCCTCCAACTCCCACTCCGCATGATGTATCAATAAAAATGGGTCAAGTTGTTGCATAGATTGATTGGGCAATGGTTGGTCTAATATATGACCGCCCATATTCACTTTTTGGGAGGGAATAATCTGTTTGATTGATTTATTTTTCATGATTGATTTGTTAATTCGCATTTTCCCTCCCGCAACCTCAGTCCTAAAGGAAGTCAGCCCACTAATGCTACGTGCGAGGGCAGCCCTTCAGGGAATTAAAGGGTGGCGCGAGGGTAGTTTCTTACTTCAGTTCACTCATGAATTGCTGAATAGCGGCTTTGAGTTCTTTCAATTGCTCGTCGCTCAATTTGCCGTCTTGCATATTTTGTGAGAAAGAAGGTAAGCCGTAAGTCGCTGCGATATTCGCGCCTTGATAGGGTAGCGTATGTGCTAAAAATTTCCGATTGGTCGCACCGCCTCCACCACCGGGAGACGTACTCATTAACAAAACAGGCTTATGCGTAAACACCTTCTTCGCTCTGCGACTCAACCAATCCAAAATATTCTTAAAAAATGCAGGTGTACCGCCATTATGTTCGGGCGATGAGATGATGAACCCGTCGTATTCTCCTATCAAATTGATGAGTTCGGTAATCAAATCAGGTGTTTGGTCGGGATCCATATTTATGGAATACATCGGGACGTCCCAATCTCTAATATCCAATACTTTTACCTCAAAATCATCTATCAATGAAGCCGTATAATTGACCAATTGATGATTGATAGACATAGCATTATTGCTTCCTGCGAATGCAAGAATCTTTTTCATAATTTCAAATTTGTTAATGATGAAAAAATAAGATGTGGTGATTTTGGTGTTGACGGATATTTAACATCAATGAAGGGTAAATTGTTCTATCCGCAAAAATAGACACCGACTCACATCAAAGTACATATTCACTTCAGTTAACAGAGTCATCAAATAGAATATTTAAGAACAATGGAAAAATCGCTGTTTTCATAGTAATAAAATGGTCCAAAAGGATTTCCAAACGTAACTATCCCATTCACAGCGTAGCTACATTCAAGATTCAATTTTTCCTTCAAATTAATTCCAAATTCAAGCAACAAGCCTCTGTTCGATTTATCAGCCACTATCGAAAATTGGTTTTTGTCAAAAATATTAAACGTTTCATCTCTATCTATAGCAGGTAACTGATTCTCTTTTATGAACAAGTTTTGCTCTCTGTATATTCCTTTAATATGATAGTTGAATTTATACCCGATACCTGCTCGTAAGCGTCTTTTTTTTATTGTGAAATCATACCCTAAAGAAATAGGAACACTTGCTCTATCTATCGACAGAGTTTCCCAAATATCGCTTGTGTAAGTACCACCATATAATAAGTCATTTCCATCTCTGTGATAATGATATTTATATCCGATTTTGAAATATTGTACTCCAACTTTAGTATACAAATGTTTGCCCAGTTTAATTTCCGTCCATACGCCCACTTTGGGACTTAGAATCGGGATACTTTTTATTTTAACTAAGTCTTTCCTATTCTCTATTTCATATTTATCAAAATAAGGTAGTCCCGAAGAATTAAGCCCTATTTCTGCACCAAATGACAAGTTGACTTGGGCATGTACCGATTGGATAATTAAGAAAAATGCAACGAACGCCGAGAATACCTTAAACTTAGCTTTATACATAATCGTATGTGTAATAATTTGATTAAATGTCAACTATCTGCATCAAATTTACGATTTTAATCTTACATATTCAACTTGGATTAGGTGTTGCAGTATTTCTCAAATTCCTCTGCCGATAGATAATTCACACATTGCACTGCTGTCAAACCACCTTTACGCGCCACACACACACCGTAGTGAATGTCGTGAATGCCTCGCGTGCTATGCGCATCAGGATTAATGGCGATTTTTACACCTTTTTCGAGCGCGTAGGGTATCCATTCCCAGTCCAAATCAAGGCGTAGAGGGTTGGCGTTGATTTCAATGGAAACGTTATGTTCCGCACAGGCGTCGATGACTTTGGCGTGGTCAATGGGGTAGCCTTTACGGGAGAGTAGGAGGCGTCCGGTCGGGTGTCCGAGCATGGTGGTGTGAGGGTTTTGAATGGCGTTGATGAGGCGTTGGGTTGCTTTGTCTTCATCCATTTTGAGATTGCTGTGTACGGAGGCAATGATGAAGTCGAATTGCTGTAAAATATCATCCTCATAATCCAAGGAACCATCACTCAAAATATCGGATTCGATACCTTTAAAAATGCGGAATGGGGCGAGTTCGGCATTGAGTTCGTCGATTTCTGCCCACTGCTCGCGGAGGCGGTCGGGCTTCAAGCCATTGGCGTAAAAGGCTGATTTTGAGTGGTCTGTAATGCCGATGTAGGCATAACCTTTGTCGCGGGCGTATTCTGCCATTTCGCGGAGGGTATTGATGCCATCGCTGTATGTGGTGTGCGTATGGAGGACGCCTTTGATGTCATTCTCAGTGATGAGTGTGGGAATATTATTAGATTTGGCGAGGTCAATATTCTCGTGATTATCCCTTAATTCAGGCGGAATAAAAGCGCAACCCGCCGCTTCAAAAATCGCTTCTTCGGAAGTGGCATTTTTAATCTGGCTTTCATTTACATTTTTTAAAATAATTTCACAAAAATCATTCGCGCCTGTTGTTTGAAATAATTTAAAAAACCACTCATCGGGCGTGCATGTATATAAGCGAACGGGCGTTTGCTTGGTAGTTTTTACACGATAATAATTCGGTGTTTTTTCTGTGAGTGTTATAAAATTTTCATCAAAAATATCGTCAGGTAACTCGTTGGTATCAATCAGGATTTCGATACCGCGTATAATGGGCATTTTACGCCTGATTGCACCTGTTAATTCTGCTTGAATGTTGAGTTTCTTTTTCAATTCACCTACCAATTCCTCTGCTTCCCGCTCTAATGTAGCGTATAAAAATTTATCTCTTGATTGGCGATAATATTCAATCTTTTGGCGGATGTCCTCTTGTGTTTTTAGTCCGAAACCTTTGAGGGCAATCAAGCGATTTTCATTACAGGCGTAATAGAGTTCTCCGGCACTTTCGATACCCATTTCCTGCCAAAGTTGGCGTATTTTTTTTGCACCCAAGCCTTTGATAGTCAGCAAACCTTGTACACCTTCGGGCGTTTGGTCTTTGTATTTATTGAGCGTTGCCATTTCACCTGAATCGAGCAATTCACGTATTTTCCCCGCAATAGCTTTACCAACTCCTTTAATACCATTTATCTCCGCATCCGACATCTCCGCAAGCGGCTCCGGCAATTTACGAATGGTCAAATATGCATTGCGATACGAACGTATTTTGAATGTATTTTCATCGTGCAATTCCATCAAATCGCCCAAATGGTTGAAGGCTTTGGCTATTTCTTTATTTTCCATGAATTGTTGAGTTGTCGAATTATTGTGAGCACAAATATACGATTGAAAAACGAACTATCACGACAACTCAACAATTCGTCAATTCATCAACTCGTCAAATAAAAAAAGCCCATCCTACAAGAGAATGAGCTTTCGGTATTTTCGATTTGCCTTTATTAATCGACACGTTTACCGCCGTCGAGTTTGTCTTGTAAGGCTTCTAACTCGTCCCATTTACCATCGGCAGCAAGTGCAGATTGCTCTGCCCAAGTACCGGGGTCATGCATACGATAGCGTGGACCTGCTTCGTCAAGTACTCCTTGCAACTTCTCAAGACTTGCTGCTGCTAAGTCTTTGAAAGTAAGGATACCTGCGTTGTTCAGCTTTTCAGCGATTTTTGGTCCGATGCCCTCGATTTTAGTGAGTTTGTCCGGTTTAGCGTCTGCTTTTGGCTTTTCTTCAGGAGTAGCTGCGCCCATTACAGGAGCCTCTACTTCTTCCGCAACGCCCAAGTCTACAGATACTTCTTCCGGTATATCAGTTTCAGGTGCAGTATCTACAACCGGTGCAGTTACTACTTCCTCAACCGGCTCCGGAGCTGGTGCTTCCACTACTTCCGGTGCTGGTTCTACCGCAGGAGCAGCAGTTTCAACAACAGGAGCAGCTGCCGGTTTTGCTTTTTTCTTTCTTTTCGGCGGTGCTACAGCTACCGCACCGTCCAATGGCATGATATTGACGTATTTACGGTTCTTTTTACCTTTGGTAAATGTTACCGTACCATCAACAAGCGCGTGTAAAGTATGGTCTTTACCCATGCTGACATTGAGACCGGGGTGGAATTTTGTACCGCGTTGGCGCACGAGAATGTTGCCCGGTTTAGCGAGTTGCCCACCGTACATTTTCACGCCCA
Organism: Saprospiraceae bacterium; assembly: GCA_020628725.1. GTDB lineage: Bacteria > Bacteroidota > Bacteroidia > Chitinophagales > Saprospiraceae > JAHDEO01. The sequence goes on along the minus strand of JAHDEO010000510.1, from coordinate 649 downwards.
ATCGTTTACTAATCGAATCGCGTCCGTTATCCGTACTACCGACTCCTTTCTTATGTGCCATAATATTTTGAATTTCCAAATTCCAAATATCAAATTCCAATTTGCATCGGATTGATATTTGAATCTTCGAAGTTAATAATTTTATGCTATGATATTGTCAATTTTGATACGTGTGTAAGACGGACGGAAGCCGTTTTTCACTTTGTATCCTTTTCTTCTTTTCTTCTTGAAAACGATGACTTTATCGCCTTTTTCGTGGTCTACCACAGTAGCTTCTACAGAAGCTGCCGATACTGTAGGTGTACCTACGCGCGTACCCGCATCACTGTGAATGAGTAATACTTTATCGAAAGTTACTTTATCACCGGCTTCGGCTGAGAGTTGATTGACATGCAACTCTTGTCCTGCCTCTACATTATATTGTTGTCCGGCTATTTCTACTATTGCGTTCATATCTGTAAAATTGATGTTTTTTCAAACGGAGTGCAAAGATAGCGTTTTTTTGGAAATGTCAAAGGGTTCGGTTTGGATTTTTTAATTGCATTTCAAAATAATACAGATAGAATCCCGTCATTCGTCGGGACAAGCACCAATTTAGCGGATTGGAAGGATTTTCGCGAATAGTTATAGGCGATAGTTTCGCTTAAAT
>JAHDEO010000029.1:26676-29351 GCA_020628725.1 Saprospiraceae bacterium | reverse complement strand
AATATCCAGTCTTTCTTCAACCTCCTCATCTATTTTTTCGATACGCTGCTCTACTACTTGTGCTTGGTCTGCCACTTTATTAGTCCCGAAAATGAAGGGCCACATCAAATAAATAAACAAGGGAACGATACCAAGCACGATAAATTTTTGGTACATGTCCTCATCTTGTTTCTTTTTTTCTTCAGGGGACAAATTGTAGTAATTGTCATTCATGATTGTAGTAATTGACAATGCTTAAATGCTACAATGGTGAAATGCTTGAATGGCTTTGAATCGTGAATCTTAAATTAATTGTAATTTACAATATTCACTCATTCAAAATTCATTCATTTTTATTTTAGCATTGCAACATTTCATCATTTAAGCATTGATACATAGGTTTGGTTAGTCAAATTATATCATTTAGACAGTAAATATTAAGGTGGGTCACTATTGATTATTATTCAAATATAAGGAGGGAAACCCGTGTGATTACAATACTTTATAAATGCTCAAATCAATTATACTGTCTCGCAAAATAAGTTCGTGCCTATCAAATAATGCATGTTCAAATTCGGGACTATCCCAGCAAAAAAAGTAATTGATTTTTTTGTCAAAAACTTCTTTAAGTCCCTCAGTTTTAAGTCTTTCATCGGATAATTGTCCCCAATAATCAAAGCGATGTGCATACATCAGATAAATATCCGCATCAACACTAATCATATTGCCTTTTACATTATTGGCAGCTACGCTCTTTCCTTCAAAATTTAATGAATGGATGGTATCACTGACTTCACTCAAATGAGCAAAAAAATGACGGTCTTTAGTCATCTCCCGCAAACGGTCTATATGATTGATTGTCATTATCAAACTCGCCAATATCAACCAAATAAATGCTATTTTTTTTACGGGATAATTTTTAATCATTAACAAAAAAACAAGCCACAACATCATAAATACCAACCACAAATATCGCTGCTGAATAAAGACCAACAAATACCCACCCGTATATATCACACACGCAAGAATGGCGACGACGGCGAAGTATATTTGCTCGTTTCTCCCCCCCCCAGCCCCCTCCGAAGGGGGAGATGAAGAGAGGGACGCCCCCGAAGGAGAAAATTTTTCGCATAACGAAAAATGCCTCGCGTGTGTATGTCCCCCTTTGGAGGGGGGAAGGGGGGAGGACTGCGTAAATAACAAAAACAACCAACTCAACCCGCACAATCCAATCAAAATCAACAAGTCACGCACAAAAGACACATAATACAAACTCGACAAATTACCCTTGAAATTATCGAAAAAATGCCGCCGATTTTCAGATGATTCAAAAGGACTCCAGGCTTCCGTAAAAAGCCCCGCTTCGTGATAAATCCAATATTTTGTATAAGGCGTATTCGGATTGATGAGTTCGTTTTTGGTGAGGTGGGTGTCATTCATCACATTGCCTTTGAGGGCGATATTGTATTTGCCTGCTGTGCCGATGGTGAGTTGTCCTGTTTTTAGACTGATGGCGGCTATCCATACTCCGCTGATTAGCGCGAAAATTAGAATGGTAGTGGTATAGAATATTATTTGTTTTTTTAGGTTAAAATTAGAAATGAGTGCCGTCCACCCCCTAGCCCCCTCCAAAGGGGGAGATTTTTCGCTACGCGAAAAACTACTCGCGTTTGTATCTCCCCCTTTGGAGGGGGCTGGGGGGTGGACGACGTTTTTATTTCCATTTTTATTAAAAAAATATTTATACAATAAAAAAAATAAAATAATCAGCAAATTCAAAGCCGTAAAATGCGCTACAAAAAACGGAAAACCATAACTCTTACTCCAATACATCAACCCGCCCGCAATACCAACTTTCACGGTAGAGACGCGATTAATCGCGTCTCCACTGACCAAAAAAATATACCACATCACAGCGGTCAGCAGTAGTAAATCAGGTGTCAAAATCACCGAAGCAAGTACAAGTAATGGAAGCAAAGGAATTACAGCAAGTGTTTTCCATAAAAAAGAAAAACCAAAACGATTCAGAAATCTTAAAAAGATATGCAGCGTGAAAAATCCAATAATAATCTGCACAACTTTAAACGCCGTTAATCCCGAAAAACCCACCGCCAAAAACGGCACAATCAAAATCGTAATCAACGAACCCCACATAGAATTGACGCCCTCACGTATGCGTCTGTACAGGAAGTCTTCGCTGATTATCAGGTAATTAAACGTGTCAGGTTGGGTGATGACGTGATAATAATAGAAAAACGCCCAGAGACTTATCGCTCCGTAGATGAGATAGAAGATTAAGTCGTCGGACATCTTTGAGATGTCAGACGACGGGCTTTGCCTTGATATTTTTTCACTTGAGTTTTTCATTATTGGCGTGTCGTTGGGCATCGCGTTTGGTTTTCTTGTCGAGGTTCTTTTTGAGGGCTTCGGTGAGGTCGATGCCTGTCTGATTGGCAAGACAAATAAGAACAAACATCACATCTGCCATTTCGTCGGCAAGGTCGGCTTGGGCAGTGGTAGCCTGCTCAGGATTTTTGAAAGATTGCTCGCCATATAAGCGTGCCATCAGGCGTGCCATTTCGCCAACTTCTTCCATCAAAACCGCTGTGTTGGTCAGTTCGTTATAATAGCGGACACCTATGGTATTTATCCATTCATCGACTGTGGCTTGTGCTTCTTTTATCGTCATAAATTTA
>JAHDEO010000029.1:0-26576 GCA_020628725.1 Saprospiraceae bacterium | reverse complement strand
GGTAGACGGTGAACGGCAACCGTTTCCGTATGTTCAAAATAATTTATTGACGTAAAAATAACGCGAAAAACCAACACTTATAGGTTTATTAGCGTACAATTGTAATTGAAGGAAAATCTGACAGCAAGGCGGTTTGACTGCTGACAATGAAATGTTCTGACTTCTTACGTATTTTATCAATGGAAAACCAAACAGCGAATTACTCTCCAAAAGAAGAAAAAGCCAATTACCTCACACATGGATTTAGTTTTGTAGTGAGTTTGATAGGATTAGGAATTTTGGTCGCGAAAGGATGGTCGCACAAAGACCCGTATGTATTGCCCGGTGTGGTGATATTTGGAGTGGGACTGACGATGTGTTTTTTAAGCTCGACCGTGTATCATTGGGTGAGTACACCACAGCTTAAACGCAGGCTTCGTATCATCGACCACCTTTGTATTTACTTATTGATTGCGGCGTCTTATACGCCTTTTGCCTTGGTAAATCTGCGAGATAGCTGGGGAATCCCGGTATTTTTTGTGATGTGGGGATTGGCAATATTTGGTAGTATTTTTAAGATTATGATTCGTAATCAACTCCAAACATACGAATACGTAGATGCCGGATTTTATGTATTGATGGGCTGTGTGGCATTACTTTTTATCAAGCCTATCGTAGAAAATATTCCGTCGAATGGTGTTTGGTTGTTGTCACTTGGTGGGGCAGCATATCTCTTGGGCGTTTTCTTTTATTTAAATAAAAAAATCCCTTACAATCACGCTATCTGGCATTTATTTGTGATGGCTGGCGGCGCATTTCATTTTGCGGCAGTCTGGGGATATGTTGGGTAGTTTTTAGTCCATAGTCGGTAATCCATAGACCATAGTTCTACTTTTCGCACAGCGAAAAACATCTCGCGATTGCCTATGACTATCGACTATGGACTATCGACTACTTAACTCTTACTTTCATTTTCACATCTTGTATTGGGCGGTTATTCCCGTCCTTCTGCACCTTAGCGATTTTGTCAATCACATCCAAGCCCTCTATCACCATACCAAATACGGTATAATCTCTATCCAAGTCCGGTCTGCCGCCGACTTCCTGATAGGCTTGTATTTGTTCGGCGGTGTAATTTTTATTTTTCAAGCGTGGACTATCAAACGCTGCTGCCGGAAGCGGTTGCCCTTGCACAATATAGAATTGCGACCCCGAAGACCGCTTTTCAGGATTGCTCGGTCCACCGGTACGTGCTGCCGAGAGCGCGCCTCTGAGGTGAACGTGTTGGTCTACAAACTCAGCGGGAACGGTGTAACCCGGACCGCCCATGCCCAATCGTTGACCGGCAGGTGCACCCTTTGAATCCGGGTCGCCACCTTGTATCATAAATCCATCAATGACACGGTGAAATAGGAGGTCATCGAAAAAACCTTCCTTGGCAAGTTTGACAAAATTATCGCGGTGTTGTGGTGTTTCATCGTAGAGTACGGCGGTCATGTTGCCGAATTCGGTTTCAATGACTACTTTTTGACGTTTATCGCTATTGCAAGCCGAAAATAATATGGCAAAGCCCAATATCAGGGCAAAAATCGAACGATTCATAGGTTGAAAAAATTATTTGGTTGACAGGCAATGCTTTTTTTGGACTATTGACTATCAACTATGAACTAAATTAATGCAAATGTATCTTTTTCGCGGTAAATTAATTCATTTTAATGTAACTTAGCTTTTAAAATTATGTAATTCGGGTTACGAGTTACGGGTTACGAGTCCACTTAAACCTGAATATCAACTAATTTTGCCGAATTTAATACATTTCTAAATTAGTATTTTGTCCTTGATTTTCAATAATTTATAGAAAATTAAAAACATTTAAGCACTTCATCATTTAAGCATTGTAACATTGAAATACGAAACAGTTATAGGACTCGAAGTACACGTCCAACTCAGCACGCAGACGAAAGCATTTTGTGCTGATGATGCGGCTTACGGCGGTGCGCCCAATACCCATATCAGCACCATCTCGATGGCGCATCCGGGTACACTACCGCGTGTGAATGAACAAGCTATCAAATATGCCGTAAGATTGGGCTTGGCGTTGGGTTGCGATATTACACGCGATACGCGATTTGATCGTAAGAATTACTTCTACGCAGACTTACCCAAAGGTTTCCAAACGACGCAAGATAGTCATCCGATTTGTGTGGGCGGTTCGTTGAAAATAGGGGAACGAAATATTCGTTTGCATCACATTCATATGGAAGAAGATGCGGGGAAATCCATTCATGATATTGACCCGAAGCATTCGTTGATTGACCTCAATCGTGCAGGTGTGCCCTTGCTTGAAGTGGTGACGGAGCCTGACTTGCGTTCTGCCGATGAAGCAGCAGAATTTATCACCCAACTGCGTCAAATTGTTCGTTATTTGGATATTTGCGATGGGAATATGCAGGAAGGTTCGATACGTTGTGATTGCAATGTGTCGGTGCGATTAAAGGGTGAAACGGAGTTTGGAACACGTTGCGAAATCAAAAATATCAACTCCATGCGAAATGCTAAACGCGCCATTGAATACGAAGCCCGTCGTCAAATCAAAATCATCGAAAAAGGTGGCGAAATCGACCAAGAAACCCGCGCATTTGACGCGCAAGCAGGACATACGGATGTGGTACTTCGCACGAAAGAGAACGCGCATGATTATCGGTATTTTCCGGAGCCGGATTTGTTGCCTGTTGTTTTGACGGAGGAATATATCGAAGATATTCGCACGAATATGCCACTACTTCCTCACCAAATTCACGCAGAACTAACCGAAAAATATGGCTTATCAGATTATGATGCGAATGTTCTCTTAGAGGAAAAAGAAAATGTTGTTTTTTATAAAAAAATAACCAAACACACAAAAAATTATAAAGCAGCCGCCAATTGGCAGACGAATATCATTCAGGCATATTTAAATGATAATCAATTGCCTATCAGTGAGTTTAATTTAAAACCTGAGACAATCGCCGAATTGATACAGTTGGTAGACGACGACAAGCTCAGCAATGCCGCTGCCGCGCAAAAGGTGTTCCCGGAATTGGTCAAACAACCTGACACCCCTCCACTCGAATTAGCTAAGAAATTGAATTTGATACAAGATTCAGATGAAGGAAATATCGAAGCGATAGTAGATGCGGTCATTGCCAAACATCCCGATAAAGTGAAAGCCTATCAAAAAGGAAAAAAAGGTTTGTTGGGTATGTTTATGGGAGAAGTGATGAAAGCTTCCGGCGGTAAGGTCAATCCTAAAGTGGCCAGTAGATTGTTACAAGAGAAACTTTCTAAATAAAATTCCAAGTACCAAATCCCAGTTTAAGTCTGTGTTATGTAATTTTATTGGAATTTGTTACTTGGAATTTGGGATTTAATAAGGGTTACTTTTTGTTTTTTGGTGTCCTATAACTTATCAAATGAAGTCTTATCTTTATATTGCAAATTTTTCACGTCTTGCATTAGAGAGATATTTATCGCATACCACCTTTCAGACATCAAAAGAAGCCATTCAAATTATCATAATTACAATGAACTGATTTTATGTTTAGTAACGAGTAAATCAGTTTAAAATATTTATTTATCACTATTAGAATACATTATGAAAAAAACATTAACTACATTTCTTGCTGTTCTAATCGCATTTTGTGCCTATGCTCAAATTGCGATTGAAAAGACCCCGCCCAGCTTCAATAAAAATATGGAAACGACGGTCGTTACTCACCAATTGCCTTCGTTTGATGTGCAGGCGATGCTTGCAGAAGATGAGCTTACAAAAGGCGAAGGACCACTTCGTTTTGGTAAACGCCACAAAGTAGATATGACTCCAAAACATCACGGTACATGGGAACGCTTGCCCAATGGCGACCGCATCTGGCGCATGACTTTCCATTCGCCTGAGGCGTATTCACTCAATTTCCTTTTCAGTAAATTTCGTATGCCCGAAGGTGCAGAATTGTACGCTTACAATGCTGACAGGTCTGAGGTGCGCGGTGCATTTACCGTACAAAATAATAAAGCAGACAACATGTTTGCTATCACGCCTGTACATGGTGATGAGGTAACGCTCGAATACTACGAGCCGGCAGCAGTACGCGGTCAGGGCTTATTGGAAATTTCATACGTAGTACATGCCTATCGCAATTTGCATGATACAATGGAAGAAATTCTTGAGAAAGGTTATGGCGATTCAGGTTCGTGTAATAACGATGTAGCCTGTCCGGTAAGTGCAGGTTGGGAAGACCAAATTCGCTCGGTAGCCATCATCATTGACAATGGATTTAGAGCTTGTACGGGAGCGATGGTCAATAATGTTGCACAAGATGGTACGCCTTATTTCTTAAGTGCCAATCACTGTGGTGTCAACATCAGTAGTAACTGGTCTTTCGTATTCAATTATGATAGTCCTTCTTGCGACGGACCTGACGGCGACCTTTCCAATAGTATCGTAGGTGGTGTGTTGCGCGCCAATTACGGACCATCGGATGTTTCACTATTTGAATTGAGTATGCCTCCGCCTCAAAATTATGTGACTTATTACGCAGGATGGAACAGATTGGATGAAGCTGCCACTTCAAGCGTAGCTATTCACCACCCCGCAGGCGATGTGAAAAAAATCTCTTTCAATGATGATGCTGTTTATGAAGGCAACTGGGGCTCAGGTGATACCCCCGTACCGGGCGGCGACCACTGGGTAGTAGATGATTGGGAAGATGGTACTACCGAAGGAGGTTCTTCCGGTTCACCATTATTTGACCAAAATAAACTAATTATCGGTCAATTGCATGGTGGTGGTGCATCTTGTAGCAATATTGTTTATGATTCTTATGGTAAATTTTTCACTTCGTGGGAAGGCGGTGGTTCACCTTCTACTCGATTGAAAGATTGGCTTGGTGATGGTCAGGACACGCTACACGGTGCTTACTTCATTGACCCGCCACTACCTTATAATGTAGCAGCCGCTACCTTATCCGGTGTAGATGGTGTTTCTTGTTCGGGAGAAATCTCGCCTCAATTAGTAGTAAGAAACATTGGTGATGTGGGAATTGCCAGCTTCACGATAGCTTACAGCTACGATAATAATAACTTTGAAACCCTTGATTGGGTAGGCGATACACTTGGTTTTTATCAATCAGCTACGGTTGATTTTCCACCTGTTATGTTACCGCTTGGGTCTTACACCTTTACTGCGGTAATTGGCAATCCAAATGGTATTCCTGATGACGATACTTCTAATAATACGATTGAAAGTGCATTCGAGGTAATAGAAGGAAATACATTAACAGTTAATTTATTAGCAGATAATTATCCGGGAGAAACGACCTATGAAATTGCCGATCAAAATACAGGCGAAGTCCTGCATATAGGTAGTGGTTTTATGGGAGCAACTCTAAATATAGATGATTTCTGTCTAGATGATGGCTGCTATGTTTTCACCATTTATGATTCTTATGCAGATGGTATTTGCTGTGGTTTTGGTGAAGGTAATTATGAATTGGTAGATGAAGAAGGTAGTGTACTTGGCTCCGGTGGCGAATTTGCTGCACAAGAAAGTGTGGAGTTTTGTCTACCACTCGTCGTAACAGCTAATTTCTCTGCCCCCGAAACCGCTTGTGTCGATACGCCTGTCTCAATGACTAATTCAAGCCAATTGGCAACTTCATATAATTGGTTGGCACCGGGTGCGATGCCTGATGCGAGTACAGATGAAAATCCTTCATTTACATACGCGATGCCCGGAACATATACTATCACACTTACTGTAGATGACGGTACTACAAGCAGTACTTCCACACAAGAAGTAGAAATCATAGATGGAAATGGCTTGACTATCAATCTATTGACAGATAACTATCCGGGAGAAACCAGCTACACTGTCACGGACCAAAGTACGGGCGATGTAGTACTTAGCGCAGCAGGTTTTGATGCAACGGGACAGCTATTCGTCGAAGACCTCTGCTTAAATGAAGGATGCTATACCTTCACAATACAAGATTCTTATGGAGATGGTATCTGCTGTGGCTTTGGAGAAGGTAGTTATGAAATTTTGGATAATAGCGGAACAGTTATCGCCGTTGGTGGTGAATTTACGACGACAGATGTTGTAGATTTCTGTCTGCCATACGCTGGACCTGTGGCTGTCGCAGACTTTGCTGCTTCGTCAACTGCCGTGTGTGCAGGTGAATCTATTAGCATGACCAACGCCAGTTCAAATGCAACATCATATAGTTGGTCAGCACCGGGCGCAATGCCTGAGATGAGTACGGACGAAAATCCGACATTCAGCTTCGCTGAGGCAGGTACTTATACCGTCACACTCACAGCTTCCAACTCAACAGGAAGTAGCGCAGCAGAGCAAGAAGTCACTGTCTACGCCAATCCGGTCGTGAGCGAAATCATAGGCGAAGCACTGCCCGTCAATGGCTCTACCGAAACTTACACAACACCAGCCAATTCCGGTTCTGTATATACTTGGTCTATCGAAGGCGGTACACAAGTATCCGGTGGCAATACCAATAGCATTGAGGTGATGTGGAATGACCCGACCAACATGGCGTATCTTTGTGTGGTAGAAACAGATGCTAATGGCTGTGCAAGTGAAGAATATTGTTACGATGTAAATACTGTTGTCAGCGTAGAAGATATTGCGCTTGAAAAAGGCTTGAGTATCTTCCCGAATCCTACGGACGGTATGCTCTACATCGAGTCAAACGAAGCACCTGACAACATCGAAGTATTCGACGTCATCGGTCAGCGCATCAATGTCAACTATCAAAATAATAATACCATTGATATGTCGCAGCAAGCAACAGGAATTTACCTATTGCGTGTCACCTACAAAGAAGGTAGCGTGACGAGACGTGTTGTGGTGAAATAGTCCATAGTTGATAGTCCATATTTTTTCGCTACGCGAAAAATAATGGTTGCCTCGTAGCTGCCTATCGACTATGGACTATCGACTACGGACTTAATCTTAACTCAAATAATGCGGCTTGCCCGGTCTGATAATGTTCGGGCAAGCCGTCTGTATTTTTCATATCAAACATACCAAGAAAGGTAAAGCCCATCTTCGTGTAATGCTGAATTAGCCCTTGATTCTCACCCATCGTATCCAATCGCACATAATCCTTATTATTTTTTCGGGCAAATGTTTTTGCCCACGCCACAATCTGTCCCACCAAATTACGTCCACGAAAATCGGGATTCGTTGCAATACGGTGAATGTATACTGCCGCATCCTCATTTTTCTCTTCCCAAATTTGTTCATCGCTGAATGTTGTTGCCCACACGCAGGCGATTTTTCCGTCGATGAGTAATTTCCATTGGCGGCTCTCGGCGATTTCTTGTTCTACCATTGAGCGTTCAAATTCGGGCCAAACGACGACATTTGGCTTAGAGCGCATATATTCTGTAGCGATTCTGTATAAGCGGAATATCTCATCGATATCTGCTAAAGTCGAATTTTGTATGTCCATAGTGTTGTAGTGATTTATTTTTATTCAAACATCGCCAAATCACAGCAAGTTTTGAACTCAAATCATATTTTTTTCAAAAAAATAATTCTACATCATCCAAATCAAATTCGGCTTTCCTATTTTCCAAAATAAAATAAATGGCAAATCGTAATCTCGCCAAATAATACGACACTTTTTCATTTTAATAAAAAAATAATGTAAAAAACCCTAAAAAACAGCTTGCGAAAATTCGCTAAATGGCTTACCTTTGATTTGTTTTAGCGAATTTTCGCTAAATAAATAATTTAATTAAATTTTTTAGTGAGAAAATTCGCTGATAATTACTTTTCTCAATTTATGTAAAATCCACTATATGGAATATACTGATACATTAGCACCTCCGACTTATGCACTACCAAAAGGTATGTTTGTCACAGGGAATTTCAAACCTGAATACGCAGAAATACTCTCGGAAGAAGCATTAGAATTTGTGGCTCAATTGCACCGTAAATTTGATGCTCGAAGAAGAGAGTTGTTAGAAACAAGGAAAAATCGTCAAGCAGAATTTGATAAAGGCATTCTACCGACATTTTTACCCGAAACAAAAAATATTCGTGAAAGTGATTGGACGGTAGCTCCTATTCCGCACGACCTCCAAGACCGCCGCGTAGAAATCACCGGACCTGTCGACAGAAAGATGATTATCAATGCACTCAATTCGGGTGCAAAGATTTTCATGGCGGATTTTGAAGATTCTAACTCACCCACATGGACAAATAATATCGAAGGACAAATCAACCTTCGTGATGCCAACTCAGGAACTATCACCTACAAGCATCCAACGAAAGATAAAACCTATCAACTCAATGACGACATCGCCACTTTAATGGTACGCCCACGCGGCTGGCATTTAGTGGAGAAAGGCATGAACGTAGATGGTGAACCTGTCAGTGGCAGCTTGTTCGATTTTGGTTTGTATTTCTTTCATAATGCAAAAACACGCCTTGAAAAAGGCAGCGGCACCTATTTCTACTTAGCCAAACTCGAATCGCACCTCGAAGCACGACTTTGGAATGAGGTTTTTGTATTTGCACAAGATATGCTGGGTATTCCACAAGGAACGATTCGTGCTACCGTTTTGCTCGAAACTATTACGGCTTCCTTTGAAATGAACGAAATCCTTTGGGAATTGCGCGACCATTCCGCAGGTTTGAATTGCGGTCGCTGGGATTACATTTTTTCTATTATCAAAAAATTCAGTAAGAATCCTAAGTTCTTGATGCCCAATCGTTCGCAAGTGGGTATGGGCGTGCATTGTATGAGTTCTTACTCGCAATTGGTGATTCAAACTTGCCACCGCAGAGGTGTACACGCGATGGGCGGAATGGCAGCACAGATTCCGATTAAAGGCGATGAAGCCGCCAACGAAAAAGCCTTTGAAAAAATCGCTATCGACAAAAAACGCGAAGCCGAAAACGGACACGATGGCACATGGGTCGCACATCCGGGATTGGTCAAAATCGCGATGGATATGTTCGACGAATACATGCCTTCTGCAAACAGTATTGATAACAAACGCGAAGATGTAAAAGTCACCGAAGCCGACCTGCTTCAAGTGCCCGAAGGTACGATTACAGAAGACGGTGTTCGTGAGAATATCAATGTCGGAATCTTGTACATTGAAAGCTGGTTACGCGGCATAGGTGCGGCTGCGCTCTATCATAAAATGGAAGATGCTGCCACCGCCGAAATCTCCCGCGCTCAACTCTGGCAATGGATTCGCAACTCTGCCAAAATGGATGACGGACGTACTGTTACGATTGAGTTATTTAACGAATTGCTCCCAGAAGAAATGGATAATATCAGAGATTATGTAGGAGAGGAGAATTATAAAAAAGGACGTTTCCAAGAAGCCGTTGAGATTTTCCAAAACCTGATTACTGCTAAGGATTTCCCGGAGTTTTTGACACTTCCTGCTTATGAATTGATTTAGTGATTGGTGACTCGTGATTAGTAATTTTCGCTGCGCGAAATAATATTCCAATATATCATTTTACAAAAAAATAAATATAAGAAATACTGATTGTAATATTTTGCTTTGGTAACGTGTTTTCCTCCCCCCGCCCCCTCCAAAGGGGGAGATTTTCGCTACGCGAAAAGCCACTACATACATATGTCCCCCGCTGGCGGGGGTGCAGGGGGTGGAAAACGCTCAATTTGGAATACAAATTTAATAACTAACGCAATTCGTTACAATCAGAAAAATAAATTAATTAGCAAATGACAGCTTATCATTCAGCAATTGAAAAAGTTCGTTCCCTAAAAGGAAAATTCGGCGACAAGTGGAGTGCGATTAGTACGGAAAACACTGCCCGAATGATTGTACAAAACCGCTTTAGAACGGGATTAGACATTGCCAGATACAATGCCGCAATTATGCGTAAAGATATGGCGGAATACGATGTGGATTCATCAAAATATACACAATCATTGGGCTGCTGGCATGGATTCGTGGCGCAGCAAAAAATGATTGCAGTGAAAAAACATCATGGCACGACTGCCAAGCGGTACATCTATCTTTCGGGATGGATGGTCGCTGCCTTGCGCTCCGAATTTGGTCCATTGCCCGACCAGTCGATGCACGAAAAAACGGCTGTACCAAAATTGATTGAAGAAATCTATACTTTCCTTCGTCAAGCAGATGCGATTGAGTTAAATGACTTGTTTCGCCGACTGGAAGCCGGAGAGGATGTACAGACAGAAATTGATAATTTTGAGACGCATGTAGTACCCATCATCGCGGATATTGATGCGGGATTTGGTAATGAAGAAGCGACCTACCTCTTGGCTAAAAAAATGATTGAAGCAGGTGCTTGTGCCATTCAAATCGAAAATCAGGTGTCGGATGCCAAGCAGTGTGGACATCAGGACGGTAAAGTAACTGTACCGCATGAAGATTTTATTGCAAAACTAAATGCCATCCGTTGTGCCTTTATAGAATTGGGCGTAGATGACGGCGTAATTGTAGCGCGTACAGATTCTGAGGGTGCGGGCTTGACACAAAAACTACCGGTTTCTAAAGTGAAAGGCGATTTGGCTTCGCAGTATTTGGATTTCGTTGAGGCAGAAGAAGTTTCAATTCTGGATGCGGATGATAATGATGTGTTGTTGAAGCGAGACGGAAAATTAGTTCGTCCGGTTCGTTTGCCGAATGGATTGTATAAATTCAGAGAAGGGACAAATATTGACCGCGTGGTATTGGATTGTATCACCAGTTTGCAGAATTGTGCTGATTTGCTTTGGATAGAGACGCCGACGCCGGATGTAGGGCAAATTGCACACATGGTCAACCGCATCAGAGAGGTCATTCCCAATGCTAAATTGGTGTATAACAACTCGCCTTCTTTCAATTGGACTTTGAACTTCCGTCAGCAAGCCTATGATGCGATGGTAAAAGCCGGAGAAGATGTATCCGGGTACGATAGAGATGCCTTGATGAGTGCCAAATATGACAACTCCGCGTTGTCGGCTTTGGCGGATAAAATGATTTTGAATTTCCAGAAAAACGGGTCAAAATTAGCGGGTATCTTCCATCACCTGATTACCTTACCGACCTACCACACGACCGCCTTACATATGAATGACCTCGTGGAAGGTTACTTCGGCGAAGAAGGCATGTTAGCTTATGTATTGGGCGTACAGCGTCAGGAAATTCGCAAAGGCGTATCTTGCGTGAAACATCAAAGAATGGCAGGGTCAGATCTGGGTGATGACCACAAAACTTTCTTTGCCGGTGATAATGCCTTGAAAGCAGGCGGTGCTAAAAATACGAGTCAGCAATTCGAGGCAGCGATGGCTTAACAGTGTTGCTCAACTAATGGTTAATCCCATAAAAAATTGAACTACAAAGGGTACAAAGGACACAAAAGAAGTCGAAAAGACTTTTGTGTGCTTTGTGCCTTTTGTGGTTTTAATAAATGTGAAAAAATATCCTTTAAAATTCGTAATTTGGAAAATGAGCAAATTGACATATTGAAATTGAAGGTTAATCCGTTAATATTAGAGAAGAAGAATAAAGATATTTGGCGATTCAAAAAAAGCTTTCAATTGAACCTGTTTAGTTCCGAAAAATATGAAGAGGGATTGATAATCAATTCATATAAAATTAAATATTGAAACTCAATAGTGTTGTGATAGATTTTGAGAAAATAAAAGCCATTTACCAATTCGGGCGCAACCTCAGTCTCGATGACATTCAAGTTCTGTTAAGTTCAGGGAAAAGCAAATCCTTTGCACCTTCAGAATACTTAATCAAAGAAGGTACGACGACGAAAGATATATTTTTTATTCGCAAAGGATTGGTGCGTTCATTTATAATTGATGAAAAAGGAGATGAAATTACAACTGCGTTAATAGTTGAAAATCATATTGTTAGTAGTGTAGATATTATTCTTTTTAATCAACCCGCCCGCTATTACTATCAAGCGATAGAACCTACGGACACCTATCACATGGATTATGATTCAGTTGATTTACTTATGTCAAAAAATCCAAAATTGGAGGCAAACAGAAAGTATCTGTTGCAAAATTTTTTAAAGAACGCTTTCCGTCGAATTGAGTCATTTGTACTGCTCTCTCCTGAGGAACGATACATTGATTTTGTCAAGACACACCCCGACCTCGTCAACCGCGTTCCCGATAAATACATCGCCAATGTGTTGGGTATCACACCCGTCTCACTCAGTCGTATTAGGAAGCGAATTGCTGAGAGGAAGAAGTAGTTTGATTTCATTTTCTTTTATCGAAATTCCATTCTGCGGGTAAATCAGCTCCACAAACAGCACACTCATAGATTGCCTCTTTAATCAAATTTGTGGTTTTGCAATGTTCGCAATACCTGAATTCATAAGCGATTGTAAAATATTCAGGATGTTCTATTTCGAGTTGATC
This sequence comes from Saprospiraceae bacterium, assembly GCA_020628725.1. Lineage (GTDB taxonomy): Bacteria > Bacteroidota > Bacteroidia > Chitinophagales > Saprospiraceae > JAHDEO01. The sequence goes on along the minus strand of JAHDEO010000029.1, from coordinate 14,160 downwards.
CAGCACAAATTCAACGATTTCCCATGAAGCTGGTTTTGGGCAATATCCAGTTGATTGATTGCTGATTTCGCTGACAAATATGGTTTCCTTTTCAAAGCTAAATGTTATCTCACCTGCTGCCAATACATTCCTTCCTCCTGCACACATGACATGCTCCGAATGTCTGTCACTAATCACCAATTCTTCTTGTAGATTAATGATAAAAGTGGCTATCAGACTTTCATTTTCGATGGTTTGATGATCATTTTCAATCCATTGTTGTATGTCTGAAATTTGAGTGATTTTATGCCCTTCATATTGCTTGTCAACTCTTTCAGCTATTTCTTTTGAGCCAACATAAAAATAGGGTTCAGCATTCTTCATTTTCAATTTATGGTTAAACAGTAATTCATAGTCTCTAAGATGTCTCCACAAGCACATTCCTTTCCTTCTTCATTTCATCAATCAACGCAACGGTTCGCTTGTTCAGTATTTGATATTTGTCGTCTCTACTAACCTTGCTCATCCCCACATTATTGATGTCTAATTCCATCCACTCAGGATTTTGATGGTCAAATGCCTCCCAATTTGGATTGCTGCTACCATTTGGATTGCCCGCTTTGGCAAAGTTGGTCCAATAATTAATCATTATTTCAGAAAGCACTTTATCATCACTATTTAGCGGTAAAACAGGCGTATTGGTTCCATGCACAAAAGACAATTCTGCGGCATGGAACGCTCCGGCTGTTTGCTTGGCACTTGGGGGCACTCTTTTAAAAAAATAGAAAAATGCCTGTTGACCATGTTTTGCCAAACAATCTGTATAAAATCGAACTTTCCCACCAAAAAATTCATCGCCCAAGAGGTCGCTTTCTGCTTTAAGGTCACGACGCTCTATGCCGGGATAAAGTGTACAGAGTTGTGCTGCATCTTCTGCATAATCATCGTAAAATTGCTGCGGTAATTTATCATTTGATAAGTCCAAATATTTGTAATCAACGATGGGAACTTCAAGCATGGGATAGATGCAAGAACCTTCGTCCGCATTACTGTCCAACAATATCGGCACTTTGTGTTGCTCATTATCCGCAAAAACTTCCAAAGGACTTTTGGGCAATACGTAGCCGTCGATATTCGGGTAAAAAACAGGAACTTCATCAGCAGTGCGTAGGGCTTTCATCAAATCCTTTGCAGGCATTTTTCTTAATTGTTCAAGTTGGTTTTCTCCTTTGATGCCTAATTGTGTTGTAAATTCTGTCGAAAGATGTTCAGCACTTGGAACGTGTCTGAAGGCTTTATCGAGATGAATCATTTGCCCCGCATTGGCAGGACTTTGCATAATCGCTCTATGAAATAATCCCTTTGCCAAAGGCGAGGACAACATATGTACAACGGATTCGCCTCCCGCAGATTCTCCGAAAATAGTGACATTATCGGGGTCTCCGCCGAAGGATTTGATGTTTTGTTGTACCCATTTTAAGGCAGCGATTTGGTCTAAGGTGCCATAGTTTCCTGCGACTTGGTGTGCTGATTCTTCCTTTAATTCGGGATGTGCAAAATAGCCCATCAAGCCCAAGCGATAATTGATGGATACGAATACGACGCCCTTTTCGGGAATGGCATTTCCGTCATAAAAAATTTCGGCAGCACTTCCGTCTTGGTGGTCGCCTCCATGAATCCACACCATGACGGGTAGTTTGGCGGTCTTGTCCAATGAGGGTGTTTTTACATTTAAATACAGACAGTCTTCTGACTGCTTTGGTCTTGGCGCATATTTTAGCAGCGACTTGATTGAAAATGTACGTATTTTATTCCACCCTTGCCCATCTATCAATGTTTCAAGGAATGTGAACATAGCCGTTTGTTGTTGCCAAGCAAAATCGCTGAATTTTGTGGTCTGTTTGATACCTTCCCAACTTTCAACAGATTGCGGGGCTTTCCAGCGGAATTCCCCCACAGGAGGTGCCGCGTATGGAATGCCTTTGAAGGCAGCAATTTTATTTTTAGCGGTCCATTTTCCTTGGATTTTACCGGATTGAATTTCTATAATTGGCTGTTGCATGTTAGAACAAGATTTAACAGGATGATTGAAGTTCGGAAAGCAGAATATTTCGATTTTTTTGTAATTATATTATGTCAAACATATCAAAATTATTTAATGACACAAAGCACTAATACGACTTTTTCGGAAATGAGACACTCTACCAACGATTGCTATTTCTCTATTCACTCCTCAATATCACTTCCTCCGAAGTCAATCCATACAAAGGTGGAGTTTCGACGCCAAGCATCACGAGATACATGTAAAGTTGCCCCCTGTGATGAACTTCGTGCTCTACCATAGCTCTCAACCATTTCCAAATGGTGATTTTTGCACCTCCGGGTGTGAGGCATTTTTGGTTTAAATTCGCTTCCGTAAGTCTTGAAAATATTTCTACAGATTCAAGATGCATGTTTTTGTAAAATTGAATGACTTCATCATAGCCGTTGGCATATTCAATACCGCATCCTTTATACAAACTTGGTTTCAATTGCACATTCTCGGCGTACATTTTCCTTTCGATAAGTGCCAAATGACGAATGATGTCGCCAATCGTGAATTTGCCGGATTTATAAGTCCATTCAATTTTATCTTTTGGAATGTATTCAAATAATCTTTCCGTCCGTCCTTTTATCCGTGAGTAATAGGCGAGAAAGCTGTCAATATCAGTGATAATCATTTTGTTAATTTTCCTCAAATGTACCTAACTCAATTTTCGAGTTAGCAAAAAAACAAATATATCACAATCATTCAATGTTCCAAAATAGCTGTACGACTTAAAACCGTTTATCTGTTTGTTATTGCTCGCTTAAAGTCCAACTTTTTATCACTTTAAGCGAGCATTAACTTTTATTACTCGCTTAAAGTCATTTTTTTTGTCGTAGATAATTTAAACTTAGACTTAAACTTCTGCTTGAACTTATGAAGTTACACATCGAACCGGACATCAAAAAAGCCTACACATTGCCTTCTACCTTCTACCGTAGTGAGGCGGTATTTGAGCAAGTCAAAGAAAAGATTTTTACGAAATCATGGCATTACATTGGCGATGCGAATTTGGTAGAAAAAGCGGGACAAGTACATCCATTTACGCTACTCGAAAATGTGATGGATGAACCATTAGTATTGACCAAAGACAAAGACGGCACCACACATTGCCTCTCCAATATCTGCACCCATCGCGGCAATATCATGGTACACGAACCGGGAGAAGCACGCATGTTGAGCTGCAATTATCACGGACGATGTTTTCGGTTGGATGGTAGGCTACGAGCGATGCCGGGTTTTGAAGGCGTGGAAAATTTTCCGGCAGAAAGCGACCATTTGCCGCAATTGCCGCTTGCTCGGTGGGGACCGATGTTGTTTGCTTCCTTGTCGAATGAAATTACATTTGAGCAGGTATTTTCAGATATGCAAAAGCGTTTATATTGGTTACCGATAGATACGCTCGAATATAATCCTACGGGGTCGAAAGATTATTTTGTGGAGGCAAATTGGGCGTTGTATTGTGATAATTATTTGGAAGGATTTCATGTCGCGTATGTGCATCCCGCACTCAATAATGCGTTGGATATGGAAAATTATACCTATGAATTATTTCCCTATTGCAATTTACAATTAGGCGTAGCAAGTGAGGGCGAACCCTGTTTTGATATTCCCGAAGGCGCACACGATTACGGCAAAAATATCTATGCCTACTACTGGCATGTTTTTCCAAATCTAATGTTTAATTTCTATCCGTGGGGTTTATCATTGAACGTGATTGAACCATTGAATCACAAACAAACCCGTGTTCGTTTTTTGAATTATAAATTTAAAGGTGTCGAGTTTGACCAAACTGTTCACAACCTTGACCAAACCGAAATGGAAGATGAGGCAGTCGTTCAGCAGGTACAAAAAGGCATACAATCCCGACTTTACAAACGTGGACGTTTTTCGCCTTCGATGGAGCAGGGGGTGCATCATTTTCATCGTTTGATTTCGGAATTTTTAACGTAGCACAGGCTCTTGTACCGACGAATGACGGTATCGAGCCTGTTTTGTGTCAGGTTTTTATCACTCATTCAAACAAATAATAAGATTGGAGAACTAAAATCGTCTAAGAATCGTAATCAGGAAATGATAAGGGTAAACGAATAAAAAATATTTTGTCCCGATGGGACAATGAAAAATGTTAATTTTTATCAAATGCTACCGACCTTCTGCCTCTAACGAGGCATTTCAAGCACGAAAATGTTCCGTTAGGAACAAAATATCGGTAGAAAAGCATTAAAAATACGTTTCGAATGCCGTTAGGTATTCAATATTTGACCCAATACAATCACATGAATGATTTTGAAAACAAGTTTGGATTCACGGAACAGGAATGGAATGCGTGTTTGAAAGTATTAAAAACACTCAAAGAAAATCCATTTGAGAATCCTGACAATCAGACTTTTGGTGCCTTAATCACCAAGCTACACAAAGCAGCTAAAAAGGGTAAAAAACAAGAAGTGAACATTGAAAAGAAGCGAGAGACTTTGGAAGCAGTGAATAGCTCAACTATTGCCGCAAATGCCTTGTCGGGGTTTTCTTTTTATGGGGAGGAATCGGATGATATGCAAACGCATTTTACCGAAATCTCACAACCTCGAAATTGCTACGCTTGTAACACGCCTTATCATCAAATTCATTCATTTTATCATCGCCTTTGTCCTGAATGTGCGGTTACAAATTTTGATTATCGTTCAAAAAAAGTTGATTTATCGGGTCGAAAGGTGATACTGACCGGAGGTAGGGTTAAAATCGGTTATGCCACTGCGCTCAAATTTTTACGCAATCATGCGGAGCTAACTGTGACGACTCGTTTCCCTGCAATTGCTTATGCACAATTTCAAAAAGAACATGATTTTGAGGAATGGAAAGACAGACTTACCATCTATGGATTAGACCTCCGAAATATAGAAGCACTTGGTCAGTTTATTGATTTTTATTTTGAGAAAAATGACGCTTTAGATATTCTGGTGAATAACGCTGCACAAACGATTCAATACGATAATAATTACTACACATCACTGCTGGATAGCGAACGTAAATTACTCCAAAATCCTTTACCCATCACACCCAACAAAACCAATTGGATAGCTAATGGTCAAATTGAAGATAAAGTCATCAAGCAAGTCGTTGACCTGAATAGATTCGGTCAGCCTGTGGATGAACGGCTCAAAACCAGTTGGAATTCGACCTTAGAGGAGATAGATATGCGCGAATTGTTGGAAGTGAATTTAATCAATCAAATTTCGCCGTATATTTTGATAAAAGAGTTGACTCCCTTGATGAAAAAATCCACCTTTGATAGTAAATTTATCGTCAATGTCACCTCGTCAGAAGGGCAGTTCAGTTATACCAATAAAACCATTTTTCATCCGCATACGAATATGACCAAAGCTGCGTTGAATATGCTGACCTACACTTCAGGCAAGGAATATGCGCGGCACAATATTTTTATGAACTGTGTGGATGTCGGCTGGATTTCGACGGGAGCTACAGAACCTCTGCGGAAGAAGCAATTCAGTAAGGGTTATATTCCGCCGCTTGATTCTGTGGATGGCGCGGCGCGTATTTTGCATCCGATTTATGAAAAAATTGTGAATAATATTACCTTTATTGGTGCGCTTATCAAAAATTATAACATCGAAAATTGGTAAGATAAACATGCAAGAAAATGTTGGTGTAATTGGAAACACATCTCGTCGCCAACGAGAAGTTGCGAGTTCGAGGCTTGCACATTTCTTGCACCATTTAATCGTCAGTAAATACTAAATTTTCGTTTCTAAAGATATGCAGGAAATGTTGGTGTAATTGGAAACATACCGAAACATAACGAAAGCAAATCGGAGCTACGAGTTCGAGGCTTGTACATTTCTTGCTCCATTTACTCCAAAATGAAGACCAAATTTTGTTTTAAAGAGATATGCAGGAAGTGTTGGTGTAATTGGAAACATACCGAGAGCAATGCTGGAGCTACAAGTTCGAGACTTGTACACTTCCTGTTTCATAAAAAAACACCGATTCCGTATTAGAATCGGTGTTTTTTATGTCTTTCGACGAAATGATTTATACCATTTTAAATAATCAATGTTGTATAAAAATGGTATTATTCATCGTCAGGAAATACAGCATCGCGGCAATCTTGGAAGCTATCGAAAACACCAAGTTCCACCAAGTCATGACAAATACTTCCGTATCCGCCACTCAATCCAAGTGTATCACAACCAATACTATCTATCAAACCAAGTGATACAAGACTATCGCAAACCATTTGCGCATTATCATCTTCCATACTATCATCATCGTCCTCTTCTTCTTCCTCTTCTTCTTCCTCATCGTCGTCGTCCTCTTCCTCATCGTCATCATCGTCCTCTTCAGCAAGTACAGCATCACGACAGTCTTGGAAACTGTCAAAAATACCAAGCTCTACCAATTGATGACAGATGCTTCCATATCCGCCACTGAGTCCGAGTGTATCACAGCCAATGCTATCTATCAAGCCAAGTGATACCAAACTGTCACAAATGATTTGTGCATTATCATTGTCCATGTCATCATCGTCGTCGTCCTCGCTTTCATCATCATCTTCCTCTTCTTCTTCCTCGTCGTCGTCGTCTTCTTCCTCATCATCATCTTCGGGGAATACGGCATCGCGACATTCTTCAAAACTTGCAAAAATGCCAAGTTCTACCAATTCTTGACAAACGAGTCCATAGCCACCGCTAAGTCCAAGCGAATCGCAGCCCACGCTGTCTATCAAACCAAGTGTAATGAGTGTATCGCAAACTGCTTCGGTATCAGCTTTGCGCAACTCAATTGGTGTTTCGCCCATAATGTTGGTTGTCATATCTCGTTCGCAAGATATAACGGCAATGGTGGCAAATATTACCAGCAATTGCATAATAAATTTATTCAAAGTCATAATTTTTGATTTAATTAATATAAATAATAAGAGTATTAAAAGATTGTGTTCAATCAATTCTTAGTAGTGCAAGGATAAGGCTGTTTCAATACAGAAACATATGTAGGTGTCCAATAAGTGGATATGGAAAAGAATCGGAATGAAAAAATACGCGAGTGATTTTTAGGGCAAAAATTATTTCTAACGCAAAGTTAGCAATAAAATTTCAAAAAGCAATTTTTGAGATGAATAATTAATTGTCATAAAAAATTGACAGTGAGTGACTTGTATGTTTGTTTTTCATATTTAAATACCGACATCAAAATAAAAAAAACACCGATTCCGCTTGCGGAATCGGTGTCTAACTTAATTCAAAAAAAGTATTCTTCTTTATTTCATTACAACAAATTTGCTGACAGAAATACTCTCATCTGCATACATTACTTTGATAAGATACATACCATTATCGAGGTCTTGTACAGTGATAGGATTGTAAATGTCATTGACATTTACTTGGCGTACTGTCTGTCCTGCATAATTCATAATTTGTACTTGTACTATTTGTTCAGTACTCAAGCCTGAAAGCAAGATGTTTGTCTTGGCAGGATTCGGGCTGACTGCTAATACATTATCAGCCATTCTTGCTGCACAATCACCTGAATTGCTACTTCCGGCAGTGAAGTTGCAAGTACCGCTTGGTGTACTGCTATCGCCACCACAAACGGCAGTTACTCTCCAGTCATAAGATTGACCATTGGTGAGACTTGATATAGTGATGTTTGTATTGCTTGTAGTAAAGTCATTCCAGTTTGCCTGACCTGCTTCGTCAACTTGTACGAGGTAGCTTGTTGCACCGCTTACTGCTGACCAGTTGAGCTTGGCTCTTCTTGGCTTAATATTAGAAGCTACCAAACCTGAAGGCGTGTCACAACCGCCACCGCCATTGTCACAAGGAGCGCAATCGCCACCACAATCAACGCCTGTCTCATTACCGTTCTGGATGCCATCATCGCAGGTAGGATCCGGAGGTGTATCACATGGATCACAGTCACCACCGCAATCTACACCTGTCTCATTACCATTTTGAACACCATCAGTACAAGTAGGATCCGGTGGAGGTGTACCGCCGCCGCAAGCATTTGAACTTAATAATGAAGCGCGAAGCGCATCAGCACTGAAAATAGCATTCATACGTGCAGATTGACCTGCCGTGAATAGGTTCATACAAGCATCGTTGGAGTAGTCCATGTAGTTCTCAACCATATCCGTAGTACCGCACGAAACGTGCCCTGTAGCACAGCCGTAGTTGGCACCGTCAGAGGTAGGTGTATCGCTTACAAAATCATCAACGCTACAACCACCGTCACCCCAGATGTGGCGCAAGTTTAGCCAGTGACCAACTTCGTGCGTAGTCGTTCTACCTAAGTCGTAAGGTGCGCCTACATTGCCTACACGTCCGAAAGCTGTATAGAGCATTACAACACCATCCGTAGAAGGATTACCTCCAGGAAACTGTGCATAACCGAGGATACCATTAGATAGGTTGCAAACCCACATATTGAGGTAGCTGCCTGTATCCCATGCATCGACACCGCCTCTGCTGCTTTTCTTTACATCATCGTTGGTACGGAAAGATTTTTTAGTCGTAGAAACACGGTTGATACCGTCTGTAGGATTGCCATTCGGGTCAACAGTAGCAAGGCAGAACTCAATATTAGTATCTGCTGCTTGTGACCATTGGTTGTTGGCATCCGCATTTGTACGACGAAAATCTTCGTTCAATACATCAATCTGTGAAAAAATTTGTGCATCGCTGATGTTTTGAGCATTTGTTTTGTAAACAACATGCACGACTACAGGAATCGTAATCGTAGCATTCTTTTCAAGATGCTCCCCGTTTTGGATAAATTGTTCGGTACGGCTTTCGATTTCCGCCATATTGGTCGCCATTTGTGGGTACTCTTGTTGCATCATTTCCAGATGTTCCATTGTACCGCAATTGCGTTGTTGTCCAATTACGAACAGGGGAGTAAGAGCAAGGGAGAACAAAGTAATTAGTTTAAAAATTCTCATAAAATTCAAAAAGGTGTTTAGAATAAAAAAATGAAATAATTGTGCTATTAGTATACAGACATAACAATCCCATGTAGTTAATCAGATCTACTGAAAACACTTCATTTGGATAAGAAATCACGCGGGTTTTATGGAATGTAAGATGGAATCGGAAGGGAAATAGTTGCCTTATTAAGACAGTATTTGATATTTAAGTAACCCGACAAAGATGAATATTTTTTGGCGAATGTGCAAATACACCGTATTATAAACCAAATTAATGTGACGGGTAAAATAATATTCTATATGTGCGTTTGTTTTGATGCTAAATTGAAATAAATTATTGTTTTTTTATTTTATAAACACTTAATAAAAAGGGAAATGAAAATTACCTTTACCTGCTTTGTGCCGTTTTAGTATTTTAAATTTTTTAGCAAAAAATATCTAAACACATTAATTCGTGACAAAAATTATTCTGTAGTAGCCGCCTTACTACTCACCAAATACAAGCCTGCAAATATCACCAAACAAGCCAATGCCTGCGGCAAGGTAATCACCTCGCCCCGAATCAAATAAGCAATAAAAGCCGCCAAGAAAGGTTGCGCGTATATGTAAGCACTCGCTGCCGACGGACTCACCACACGCAAGGCAAGGATATTGAAACTAAATGTCACTATCGTCACGAAAAACAAGACAAAAAAGACGGATGCCCACACCGTTTGTGTGAAGGTATGCCACTGTACTTCCATCAATTGATGATATCCGAATGGAATGACCATGATTAGCCCGAAAGTGAAGACCCATTTGACGATAGTAATTGGATGATATTTTTCGATTAATGATTTGACCAATACTAAATACAGCGCGTAGGAACTTGCATTGATAAACAAGAAAAAATTGCCCAACATACGGTTTTCGCCTACATTGTTGACTGCGTTTTTCCCATACAAAATCAAAAAAACGGCACCTGCCGCACCCAGAAAAATCCCAATGGCTTTGCGCCATGTGATACGTTCGCCCAACAACATCGCCGCAAAAACCAAGACCAAAATCGGACAAACAACAATAATCAAACTCGCATCAATCGGCGCAGTCAGGCTCAAGCCCTTAAAGAAACATAACTGATTCAAAGCTCCACCAAACAATCCGCACAAAACCAATAAGCCAACGTCTTTTCGTTCAATTTTTTCTCTGATAAATATAGAATGTATCAACCAAAAAAACGCAGCTCCCGCAAAGACACGAATCACAATAAAACCAAAGGGTAAAATATAGGCAGGCATCACAATTTTCGCAATCGTATAACTCGCTGCGTAGATGACTTGGACAGAAATCAGGGCGAGGTGAGCGAGTGCGGTGCGATTCATGAAAATGCTGTACTGACGACTTTAGCCGTCAAGTGAAAACTGTAATGACTGCTTTAGCTGTCAAGTACATTTTAATGTTTAATTATTTTTAAAATCAATGAATTGCAGAACAATTTCTTACTCAATTGACAGCTAAAGCAGTCATTACGGTAACTACGAAGTCAACATCCTGAGTAGAAAAACAGCAGCAAATTGACCGAATAAGCCGACCAAATATCCGCCGTAAACTTCTTGAGGAACATGTGCTTTCAAAATGAGTCTCGCAGTACCCACCAATCCCGCTAAAAGGATAACACCGAGCAGTATCGGACGCAAATCATACAAAGGCACTGAGGCATTGGTCATCGTAAAAATGACCATCGCCAAGAAGCCGCCAACACCTACTGTGTGCAGACTTATTTTCGTAAAATTATTAATAAAAAATGCCGTGAACAAGGCAATCGTCGCACCAATCGCAAAGACTTCAAATATGTAAGGAAAGATGGTCGTTTTGTAAATATTCACCGACAACCACAAGTAAAAAATCCCCGTCGAAACATACGGTATAATACGCTCTTCTCTATCCTTCAATTGCAAACTTTCGACCATCCCCAAGCCTCGCATCATCAACAATGAAAATGTGGGAAAGAAAAAACTAATCCCCACGATACTACCTATCATATAGAGCGACATGTCGCTATCCGTTGCACCACCGAATTGGTACGGTTCTGCCCACATCATAAAGAGCAAACCATAGGTCAGCATTAGCAATGGATGGCAGATAATTGAGATGATATGTGCTGTTAATTTCATAATTTCGAGAGGTCAGAGGTCAGACCACGTTGTTGTCAGAAGTCAGAGAATTACGTGGACGATGTAGAGAAAATTCATGAATTTTCTCTACATCGTCCGACTTCTAATCCGTTATTTTTTCTAAAAATTCTTCTTCCGTCATCACCGTAACCGTACCGAGTTCGTTCGCTTTTTTGAGCTTCGAGCCGGGTTTTTCGCCGACTACAAGGATGTCCAGATTTCCACTCACCGCACTGATTGGCTTCGCGCCTGCTGCGACTGCTTTCGCCTTCGCATCGGTGCGTGACATGATTTGCAATTTGCCCGTAAATAATATCGTTTTACCGGAAAAAACGCCGTCTGTGATGGCTTCTTGTTTCACTTCCGAGTTGAGGCGTTTCATATTTACACCGAGGGATTCGAGTTCGTCGAGTAGGGCGAGATTTTTTTCGTTTTCAAAAAACTTTATTAACTCCTGCGCCACCTTCGGTCCGATGTCTTCAATTTCGACCATTTGTTCTTCCGTCCAGTCTTTCAGGTCTCGGATGTCTTCTACTTCGGTGGCAAATTTGCGCGACACACTTCGCCCTATATGCGGGATGCTAAAACTGTACAACAAACGTGCAATGCCATTGTTTTTCGCTGTATCAATTGCCTCTTTCAGATTGTCGGCAGAACGCTGTCCGAAGCCTTCCAATTCCGACATTTTCTCATAATCCAAACGATAAATATCCGGCACAGCATCCAACCAACCCAACTCATTGAAACGCACCACATATTTTTCGCCAAAGCCGTCAATATTCATCGCATCCTTCGAAACATGGTGTATCAGTCGGCGCAAAACTTGGGCTTCACAAACGTAATTTTCGCAACGCCAAGCTGCTTCGCCTTCGGGTTTTACGAGTTCGGTTTGGCAAGAAGGGCAGTTGGTTGGGTATTCGATTTTCGTTTCGCTACCATCTCGCAATTCAGGCAATGCTTTTACAATGTATGGAATCACATCTCCCGCACGTTCTACCAAAACTGTATCACCTAAATGTAGGTCTTTTGATTGTATAAAATCCTCATTATGAAGAGAAACAGATGATACGGTAACTCCCGCCAATGCTACAGGTTCGAGCTTCGCAACAGGCGTGACTTGCCCGATTTTTCCAACTTGAAATTCTACATTCAGCAATTTCGTAGTCGCTTGTTTTGCTTTAAATTTAAAGGCAATCGCCCATCGCGGATGATGGCTCGTATAACCACATTTCTCCTGAATCGACAAATGATTCACCTTGACGACCATCCCGTCAATCTCGTAATCGTAACCCTCGCGTTTGTCTTGCCATTCCAAACAAAAATCAATGACTTCGTTGATATTTTTGCATAGTTTTCGCTCGACAGTTGGTACTTTGAAACCCAGCGAAGCCAACATTTCTATGCCTTCATGATGTGTTGGGATAGATTTCAAAATATCATTTCCATCAGCATCTTCGGCATAACCAAGTTGGTAAATAAATGCCTCCAAACCACGCGAAGCCGTCTCCGAAGGGTCTTTCATTCGCAGTGCGCCCGTAGCCGCATTTCGTGGATTGGCAAAGACCGATTTTTCCGCTTCCTCTCGTTTTTTATTGATGTTTTCAAAATTATCCAAACGAATTATCGCCTCTCCACGCAGCTCTACTTTTTTTATATTATGATTTGAAAATGATGCATTTAAAGGAATCGAACGCAAAGCCCGCATATTGTTCGTAATCTCATCGCCTTGTGTGCCGTTGCCGCGCGTAGCTCCGCGCACGAGACGGTCATCTTCGTACACCAATGCGATACTACCTCCATCAAATTTCGGTTCAACCACGTACTCAATATCCGTCTCCGCATCAATCATCGCCAACTCATGTATGCGTTGGTCAAAATCCCGCAAATCCTCCGCATTATACGAATTATCCAATGACAACATCGGTATCAAATGCGCCACTGTCGGGAAGTCCGAAGTCAGGTCATTCGATACACGCTGCGTGGGCGAATCGGGCGTGATGAGGTCGAGGTTTGCCGTTTCGAGTGCTTCGAGTTGCTTGTACAATTGGTCGTATTCAAAATCGCTTACCACCGGGTCATTCAGCACATAATACCGCCATTCGTGATAAACAATCGCCTCGCGTAAATCATCAATTTGCGTTGCTGTAGCCGTCGTTTTTTCATTCAAAAATTGCTTGGAACGCTCGTATAGTTCCTTTTGTTTTTTCTTTAAATACATAGATTAATGAGTGAATTATGAATTTTGAATGAGTGAATAAATTAGCGAGGCTAAAGGTATGAATAATTGATGAGAAATAATGAAAAATTTAATTATTTTGATTATTATTTAACTAATTTGATTTAACTAAGGACGCGTTACTCTGATATTTTCAAAATAACTTCCCAAATTGCCTCCACATATTTCTCCGTAGTGAATGTAGATAAAGCCATTTCTCGCCCTTGCGTCCCCATTTCCTGTGCTTCATTCGGGTGCAAAAGTAAATATTCCATTTGCGCCATCAAATCGTGCGCATTTTTCTCGTAAATCAAGCCGTTTTCACCATGTCGTACTAACTCCGGTGTCGCTCCGCTTTGCAAGCCAATCACAGGCAACCCGTAAGCCATCGCTTCTGCCGTTACGCGACCCATTCCCTCATAAAGCGAACACATTAGCAAAGCATCTGACTGAGCATATATTTCACTTGGATTCGGAACGTAACCGAGTATTTCAACTTTATCTTCGAGCTTATTTTTTTTGCAAAATTGACGCATTTTTTGTGTGTAAATGCGCCTACCTTTTCCCACAAAAATCAAGCGGATATTATCGTATTTTTTAGTAAGTAAATGGAAGGCTTTGAGAGCTTGTATTTGTTGCTTCATCGGGTGGATGAGGCCGATATTTAAGAAAGTGAATGGTGGCGCGAGTCCTCCCCCCTGCCCCCTCCGAAGGGGGAGATTTTCGCTACGCGAAAAGTGATTCGCGTGTGTGTCCCCCTTTGGAGGGGGGAAGGGGGGAGGAC
>JAHDEO010000509.1 GCA_020628725.1 Saprospiraceae bacterium | reverse complement strand
CGGCTGATGGAATGTCGCCGCGTTTATCTTTTTCCCAGATAGTCGGAGCATCTTCTTTTGCTGCTGCTTCAGTGCCAACTGCGGCAGGCAATATCTCATAGTCAACTTTTACCAATTTCAATGCTTCGAGTGCTGTTTGTTCGTCTTTGGCAGCGACTCCGGCAATGGGCTGACCTACCCAACGTACTTTTTCTCCGACCTTCATCAAATCGGCAACAGCACCTACGCCTTCGAGTGCTTCTGCTGCGCTTTTATCAATGGCTTTGATGATGGCATGTGGATGTGCCGAGCGTAATATTTTGCCCTCCAATTGACCGTCAAAGACCATATCGACGGTGTATTTGGCGGTGCCTGTTACTTTTTCGGGCGCATCAATGCGGTGGATGGTTGAGTCGGGTGCGTTGTCGTATTCGCCGACACAGGCTTTTTGAATCGCGGCATAAATTCCCAAGTAAGCACCACAGCGGCAGAGGTGTCCGCCCAGTGCGAGTGCGATGTCGTGTTTGGAGGGTTCGGATTTGCCGTGTTTGGCACGCCAGCTATCGTAGAAGGCGATGCCTTCATTGATAAAGCCCGGTGTGCAGAAACCGCATTGTAACCCTTCATTTGCCATGAATGCACGCTGAACCGGGTGCAAATTGTCAAGCCCGTGTTCTTCGATGGTGCGAATGTCTGCACCTTCCATTTGAGTAGCGGGCATGAGGCAACTGCATTTTGGTACATTATCTACACGTACCGTACACGCACCGCAGATGCCACCGCCACATGCCATTTTTGTGCCTGTCAGCCCTACTCGCTCCCGCAATACGTCGATGGCGGTTTCGTCGTGACGTGGCTCAAAATCGAATGGTTGTCCGTTGATTGTTGTTCTCATTATTTTCAAAAATTTTTATTTACACCTGAAATTTTTGTCCTGTTTGTTACTGTGATGAGGTAATACCATTTTAAATAATATATGTCGTATATCAAGCAGCACCTTTTACTGATATTCTTCCTCAAAAAGCCTCGACGTAACGCAGGCTATGCCTACGTTTTTTGACTCGACTATCAGAAAAATCTACAACTTGATATATACGACATCTATCATTTAAAATGGTATAAGTTTTACGTTCCTAACCACTCAGTTGTCCAGCCCTATTTGCCAAATTGATTCGTATTCGTTTTGATTGTTTTAACTCTTGGAAAGAATATCACAAAGGTAGGTGTGAAGGTGCCTTAACATCTTATACAAAACTGCGAATGTTGTATATTTTTTGGTTTTCTGTTTTGTGTCGTAAAGTTAGGTTCACTCAAATTGACATAAAGTTGGGTCTGTTATCGTCAACTATGTTCGTTTCGTTCTTTTTCTTGAAAAAGAACTAACAATCAGTTCTTATATGTTGATGAAAGAGTACATATACCCAATAATTCCATGCTTGATTTATCAAGAATTTCCTTTTTACTTTTTTAGAGATATACATTGATGTAGGTGTGGGAGAAGGTAAGCCTTTTAAACGAACCTTCTCGCACATTTTCATCGCTCTTTTCATATGATAAGGGTCGGAAACGACCAAAGCTGAGTTTAGATTTCTTTCGGTCATTATTTTTTTAGCATTACATATATTTTGTACGGTTAGCGTTGATTTTTCTTCAAGAAGGAATTGACTTTCATCAACTCCTTGTTCAATTAGATATTTTCCCCCGACTCTGCTATCGCTTATTGTTTCGCCTTCTCCGATTCCTCCGGTTAAAATGATTATCTCGACTTTTCCGGCTTTCAATAGATTGATTGAATGGTTAATTCGTTCTCGAAAAACAGGTGATAATTTTCCATTATTAGTGCCGGCTCCCAGCACTAAAGCAACGTCGGATTTGTTGTCAAATGATTTTTTTGAATAAGCATATACTTGCATCATATTTACTAAGAAAATGATGAACAAGGAAATGAATAAAATGAGTAGGATGCTAAGTGTCTTTTTCAACGTTTAAATTGATTATTGGCTACAACGCATGTATTGTAGCAGGTGAATTTATTGTAGTTGGTTTTATTTTTTATTTCTCTAATCTTCGATACATTCTATTTCTGTACCGTTTTCGTCCCAGCATTTTTTAGCAATTAATTGATATTCTTTCCATGTATTTTCCTGTTTTAATTGCCCATTGGTGTGGTACGAACTTTTTATTCCAATTTCTTTATCGTCTTTGAAAATTACTTCGGCTACTAATTTTCCATCTTCTATTCCATACACTTTCCAGATGCCATCTCTTAGTCCGTCTTTCATTAATCCTTCTCCGGCTAAATGTCCTTTTTCATGATACCATTTCATCAAACCATTGGCTTTTCCATTTTTAAAATATCCCTCGGAAATGAGTCGATTGTTGTTCTCATATTCTCTCCACAAACCGTCTTTTTTGCCATTCTCGTATTTATTGTAGGCTGCTTCGGTTTCTGATTGTTCTGCACCTTTTGGGCTGTTTTGCTCGCCGCATCCAAAACCATTCAAAATTAGAATTGTCACTAATGTCATCCATTTGAATTGATTGTGGTTTCTTTTGAATTTGTACAATTGAAAATTTTTCATGGTGATTTTATTCAGGAACCAGTTCCAGTTAATTCTATCGTATCATATGCTGGCTTCTTTTTTATTTTTGAATGCTCAAATGACTGCTTGTGCCTCAATTTCAATCATAAATCCTTCACTTGCAAGTCCCTTCACATTAATCCAAGTACTCGCAGGTGGATTGTGCGTTCCAAAATTTTCTTTGAGTATTGAGCTGATAATCGGTCCGTCTTTGGGCTGGTAATTGACTTTATAAATCCTTAACATCATAACGTTTTCCAATGTTCCACCAACGGATTCAATCGCAATTTTCAAATTGTCAATGGCTTTTTGTGTTTGTATTTCCAAGTTATTTTCTCCTACGATATTGAGGTGTTCATCCCACGCTACTTGACCTGAAATAAAGATTAATTTGCCCGGATTAGAAATTGTAATTTGCGAAAATCCGTATTGAGTGGAATTGAAAAGTGTGGTAGGATTAGCAGTTTCTCTTACCATATTTTTTATTTATTTCTCTACTAATTAATTTGTTGATGTATCTATTCTTTCATCATTCCTTATTTCTGTTTTTCCTGATAGGATTTGCAATAACTCCGCTCGTTGTGCGTCTGTCAGGCTGTCTATTTTCACGGGAATAATAACTTTGTTATTGACCATTAAAAACATCCATTCATTTGTGGTGGCGTAGTTGGTGAGATTTTTCCAGTCGTAAGTAGATGCTCCGTAGGTGAAGTTGTGTTCGCGGAGGGTCAGTTCGGCGTATTCGGCATTGTTTTCTTCCATTTGCATATCATTATTGGCAGGTGTTTCTTGTTGTCTATTACTCAGAAATCGAACCACCAATCGAAGTATCAAGATTATCAGTCCGAGTACTAAAATATTCGCAAATATTAATTTGACAGGAAGGTAGCTCGGTGATACATTTTTCAAAAGAAAATACAAAGCAACATTGACAAGCACTAATATCGTGAGTATCCCGACAAGACTAAAGGAGAAAACTCTTCTGGTGTGTAATTTTCTGATGAGGTCGCTGTTGGCTTGAGCAGCTTCTTGAATTTCTTCGAGGGTGACGTTTTTTACTTGTGCATTAAGTAGCGTTTTGTTTTCCATTTGTCAGTAATTTTGTAGGGCAATTATATCAATTTTTTCTTTCCATTGCAATCCATTCGGTAATTCTTTGTCTGTGAATTCAATGTGAATGACACGCCGATTTTTGCGGTTTTCGGTTCTTCTTGAAGCATGCAAAATTAAAGGTTTTATGATTAAAACACCTCCTTTCTTGACTTCACAGATTTTTTCAATGCCATCCTTGTTTTTTATCCATTCTTTGATTTCGATGATTCCTTTGTGGTGAGAATTTTCGATGACTCTCAATGCACCGTTTTCTCTCGTGCAATCATCCAGATGAATTCTAATGGTAAAAATGCTTTCAAGGAGTTCTATGTTGGGTTGAACAATAACCCTTTCCTGTTTTGTTCTCCAATTTTTGAAGTTTGGTGCATCTCGTTTTTCAACCAGATTAATGGTCAAATCCTGATGCCAATTTACAATCCAATTTGCGCTTGGCGGTTTGTCGAAGTAGATGGATTTTATTGATTTATTGCAGTCGGAAGAGATGCTTTTGATAATATCAATTAAGTGTTTTGTGAAAATCTTATCAGCTATTTCGGGATTGTCTGTCAGAAATTCTCGTACACCAAATTTATTTTCAATTTGCTTGTGTTCTAAAATTTGAAGGATTTCATCTATCTCATTTTTTGAGTAGACATTTTCAATTATTTGAAAGCCCTTCTCGTTCAGTTTGGATTGCATCTTTGTCTGTTTTATCATACAACTGCAATGTAAAGAAAAAAGTTGTGCCTACACCTTTTTCCGATTCCAGCCAGACTTCCCCACCAAATCGTTCGATGATTTTTTTGCAAACCGATAATCCTATTCCATTGCCTTCATATTCTGAGCTGCTGTGTAGTTTATTAAAAATACCAAATACTCTATCTTGGTGTTTTTGTTCGATACCGATGCCGTTGTCTTTGATGCTGATTTTGATGTGATTGTCGTTGTATTGTTGGGCATTTATCCAAATGGATGATTGCAATCCTTTTTCTATTCTTCGGAATTTGATGGCATTATTGATGAAATTGAGGAAGACTTGAAATAAGAGTGATTTTCGTCCGAATACTTTGGGCAGATTGTCTGAAATATGCAAATCAACTCCTGTTTCTGTGATGATATTGGAGAGATTGCTTTCGACACTTGATGTGATTTCTGCTAAATCTACGCATTCGGGTTGGTATTCCATATTTGAGATTCTGGAATAATTGAGCAAACCGTCGATGAGTTCTTTGAGTGATTTGCAACTGTTAATGATGAACATGAAAAATTCCATGTCTTCTTTTGGAAATTTTGCCGCGTATTTTTTGTGGAGTATTTGTGAGAAACCTTGTATGTTGCGTAGCGGTGCTTTGAGGTCGTG
>JAHDEO010000508.1 GCA_020628725.1 Saprospiraceae bacterium | reverse complement strand
TACGGGATTTCACCTTAGAAGTGATTGAAGCACGACCTGACCCGACTTCGCACGCCATCACACGCGAAGAAAAAACCTACGAAACGAACCCTGACCTATGTTGCGGTGTTAATAAGGTGGCGACTCTCAATGCGGTCTTGGATGATTATAATGTGTGGATGGCAGGCGTGATGAATACGCAGACTGATACCCGCAAAGATTTTGATATTTTTCAAATTGTACATAACAAACTGAAGTTTATGCCATTGGCGGATTACAGCGAATTGGAAGTGCAATTTTATATTAAAAGCCTATATTTGCCGCCGCATCCGTTGAAGGCGCAAGGCTATGGCTCTGTGGGCTGTACGCATTGCACGAGTTGTGGCTATGACAGAGAAGGGCGTTGGTCGGGCAAGTCGAAAGTGGAGTGTGGATTACATACAAACGCTTTATTCAAGACAGGAAAACAAACCCAAAATGAAGAAAAACAAATTTTAGAACAACAATTAGTATAAAAGTAGCGCGGTCTGTAGACCGCACCTGCACGGTCTACAGACCGTGTTACGAGATACAATTTAAAATGATAGAAACAGACATCATCATCGTGGGCGCGGGTCCTTGCGGATTGTTTACCGTATTTGAGGCGGGATTGCTGAAATTGCGTTGCCACCTCATCGACTCCTTGCCACAAGCTGGCGGTCAATTGACGGAAATTTATCCCAAAAAACCGATATATGATATTCCGGGCTTTCCAAGTATTTTGGCAGGTGAATTGGTCGAAAATCTAATGGAGCAAATCGCACCATTCAAACCAACTTTTACGCTTGGTGAACGTGCCGAAGCTCTCGAACAACTCGAAGACGGCAGGTACAAAATCACCACAACAGACGGTAATGAAGTCGTTGCGCCCGTGATTACGATTGCGGGAGGTTTGGGTTGTTTTGAGCCGCGTAAACCGCCGATTCCGAATATTGCCAATTTTGAGAAAAAAGGCATCGACTATATCATCAAAGACCCGGAGGTATATCGTGATAAAACGGTGGTGCTCGCCGGTGGGGGAGACTCTGCACTGGATTGGACGATTTTCTTGGCAGATGTAGCGAAGGATGTGACGCTTGTGCACAGACGCGAGAGTTTTAGAGGCGCATTGGATTCAGTTGAAAAGGTGATTGAGTTGAACGAAGCAGGACGAATCAAATTGATTACGAATGCAGAGGTCGTTGGTATCAATGGGAATGGAAAATTAAACGAAGTCACCATAAAGCACAAAACTGAAGGTACATTCCAAAAACCTACCGACCATTTTGTGCCACTTTTCGGACTTTCACCAAAACTTGGTCCTATTGCGGATTGGAATTTGAATATCACTAAAAATGCGATTGAAGTAGATACGCGAGATTACAGCACAGGCGTACCGGGCATCTATGCGATTGGTGATATTAATACCTATGAAGGGAAATTGAAGTTGATTCTCTGCGGTTTCCATGAGGGGACGATTGCGATGCAATCGGCTTTCAAATATATTTATCCTGACAAGAAATTATCATTTAAATATACGACGGTGAACGGTGTGAATGGGTTTTAGACGGTAGATGGAAAGATTTTATTTTAGTGTGTAAAACATTAGGAGTAATCAGATGTGAAATGCTAAAACACCTACTATTGCACACTTTTGATTTTGCCACAAAGACACAGAGGCACAAAGAATTTTACGGCTTCTACCTTGTGTCTTTATGGCAAGTTTCCTTTTGAATAATTGTATTGGGATTTTACTAATATTTTGTACACTCATTTTATTTTGTAATCATTCCAAAATCTCAAGAATGGGTGCTGTATTCTCGCCCATTTGAGCCAATGACAATGCCGTGTGTCCTTCGGCTTCAACATGCTTATCTGCTCCCTGCTTCAATAATTCCTTGACCATCTCAATGCGTCCCATTTCTGCGGCTCTGTGCAATGCAGTAAATCCCCGGTGGTCTTGTTTATTGACATCTGCACCGTGAGCTATCAACATCTGTAAATGTTCCATTTCACCGGATTGAACGGCATTCATGATGGGCGTAGCTCCTTCGGCTGATTGGACATTAGTATCTGCGCCTGCTTGTAGTAGAAATTCAAGAACACTAATATCGGCAGCCATCGCCCACTGTAGTGTCGATAAGCCGTCGGCAGCTAAGGCATTGATATTTGCGCCATTTTCCAATTCTACTTTTATCTTATCCGTGTCGCCTCTGGCAGTAGCAATATGTAATAGAGAATGACTTCTAAGGACGCCTTGAGTCTCGTGATTGATGTTCGATTCAAAATGTGCGAAATGCGCCATATTGCCATAGGTTGAGAATGCCCATAACCCCGCAGCATCGGTACTTTCTTTCAAATCTTCGGGAATTGGTGCCGGAACGACTTCCCCTAAGACATGGCTATATATCAAAAATTTCAATGCTGATTCGGTGAATGCTTGTGATTCGTCCTCCGTAAATTCTCCATGAATTTTGGTGATAATGAGTTCGTTGTTTTCTTCCCTCGTTTCGGCAATTACGACGACTTCTCTTAACCAACTTCTGATGAATAATATCTTATTTTCGTGAAAATAAATCGCCCATTTATGTTCCATCGTAGAAGGTATAAACAAGACGCCACGTTCCAATTTACCATCAATAGGAAATGAGAAATTCGTCTCAAATGATTTATCGGATTCAATGGCTTGTTCCAAAAATACCAAACCATCTTCCTGACCGTATGAAAGGGCGTTTTCAGCCATTTGTTGGTCTTTCGACGAAGAAAGCATACGTTGTGAAATCTGTCTTAAATCCAATAATTGCACCTTCCACGGATTTTGGTCGGCTTCAATCCAAGTCAAGTTGTATTTGTTTTCTTGTTCTTCTGTGTTGTCGGAGTTTTCTTTTTCTTCTTTTCCGAAGAGTTTGTTCCAGAATGCCATTTTTTGATTTTAATGATTAATTTGATATGTTACTTGGAGGCTTATTTATTAATTCTTGTTTTCTTTTTATTCAATTTCGTCATATTCATCTACTATCATTTCAAGTTGTTCTTTACCATGTATCTTATCATGACATTTTGTGCATAGAACCATAATATTTTCTAATTCAGATTTGCCTCCTTCTGAATAAAGTTTTTTATGATGATATTCTGCTTCTTTGTAATCCTTAAACTCAATATCACAATTTGGATATTCGCATTTACCATTCACTCTCCCAAAAGCAATTATTTTTTCTTCGTTACTTATCTGTCTTCTATCATCTAATTCTGAAATATCATGTTTAGACAAAAACTCGTCAATCAAAATCTTTTTTCTTAGGGATAATATCTTTTCAGACCAACCTCCTCTGACATTATCATAAAATCGCTGATAAGATGCTTTTGAGCTTCTGAATGATTCATCATAGACTTTTGAATGGAAGGATTTGATGAATTTTCTTATGTTTTCCTCATGTCCCTTTAATGTATAGCCTACTCGTAAATCCCGAATCATTGTATAAACTGCTATTACCCAAGCATGTTTTTCAAGATACTTATAGTTGCCGGGGTCTTTTGGAAAACAACTTTCTAAAAAATTTAAGACACTTAAAATATTCCTATATTCCTTTGATTTTTTTTCAAGGTCTTTGTATTGGTCGAAGAAATTATAAAGCTCATTTGACCCCATTTGCTTTGCTCCATATATCTCATAAAAGAGTATTCTTGCAGCATCTGGATAAACACCATACCTATTTTGTGAAATACCTATTGAATGTTTCATGAAATCATGATTGGCAATTTCTCTCATACAATTAACTATTTCTCCCGGCTTCGCATTCAAACGTTCTCCTAATTGTAAGGGTTTACCCCTTTGCAATCTCGAGAAAATTAATCTAACTCTCTCGTCATCATAGTCTTCCATTATATGAAAATTTAGATTATAATTAAGGAAATTAGTTTTTTGTTCATCATTTAACGCTCGTTCTCCATTGAATGTTAAACCATGACTTTTTTCTCCCGAAAACTTCTTACTTAAAGCGAATTTATTTTCATAGAATTGCTGGATACAATATAGCCTTTGCTGTCCGTCAACGATATAAAATTTTTCTTCGTCGGATTTGAAATTCATGAAAAATAACGGAATTGGCTCTCCTCTCAATATTGTGTCAATCAAACATTGCTTATCTGCTTTTGACCAAGCATCAACGGGACGTTGATATGTATGGTCAACTTTGTATTTGTTCTTATCATTAATAAACTTCTGTATTGTCGGCATTTGTTATTTCTTTTTTGTGAAGGTATAATTTTGGACACCCATGTAATCACTTGAATGCTTCATTAAGGATTTTCGGATAGATAATGCAGAGAAATTCCCTTGAAGCTATTAACGCCAATAAAAATACATCTTTTTCCATTTTCAACAAAATAAATTTGCAAAACCGCCGTTTTTAATCTAACTTTGAAAAACAAAGTGCTTTGAATTGTGTCAAAGCTTAACCGTTTATCACTAAAAATAAAACCTATGTCCGACACTATCGAAACCTTAAATCCCAATCCACCAAAACAGAGAAACGTCTTATTGACCGGATTCATTTTACTGGGAATTTCTCTAATGATTTTCCTATTAACAAACAATGAAACCTTCCGCAATGGTGACTTTTTCAATGGCTCATTTGTTGCTTGCGGCGTTCTCTTTTTGTTCTATTTCTTTGCCGTCGTCGGTTCCAATCTCGCTAAATACGGTAAAAGACTACGATTTAAAAACCTGAAATACAACATTTTACTCCTTCAATTGATGAATGTCAGTGCTTACGCGCTCAATCGGGTACTGCCCGTATTCAATATCTCTACGGGTTGGTTGTGTGTGTATTTGGTGCTGACCAATGCGGCTTTCATTGCCTTCGTATTACGCGACGAACTCAAACCCAATTGGCTCAATCACGCCATTGTTTTGCTCATATCTTCGGCGATGGTATTTCACCTGTACGAGACCATTTATATTGCGCCTTGGATGGCTTTTGCGGTACCGACGTTTTGGTTTTTCGGAATTCCTTTGCACGCTTTCGTG
>JAHDEO010000507.1:3036-5070 GCA_020628725.1 Saprospiraceae bacterium | reverse complement strand
CTGACGTTGACTCTAAAACAGTTATCAATGAAAAGTCCGGCGATGCCGATCTCACGATAGTTGGTTTCCGTGCTGAATTATTAAAACAAAAAGGTACACAGATTTTTGAAGGGTATGAAGGTATTGGGAATGTGTTGTTTGTGAATTCGGCGGAGGAGAAGAAAATTTGATAACATAAACTGCAATGGGGTAATGTTATGATGAGATTGCGTCTTCAATGGCAAGGAATGGCGACAAAAAAACACAAAAAAAACATTTTAAACACAGCAAATAATCTGTTATTTTCTTTTTTGGAAGATATTATATTTTAAACATAAAAATGCATAACAATTAACAAGATAATTTTTTACATATTTTGTTTCATATTTTTATTAAAAAGCGAATAAAATATGGGAAATCTCAAATTGATTTCAGTATATTTGAATGAAGCACTACTTGAAAATACTCTGAGGCCGTAAGGAAAAAAAATAAATTCAAGCAATAAGGAAACCTCCACATGTTTTTTTGCGTAAATACATGCGGCGTCACACATTTACCCGAACATCTACATAGAAAATGATACAGAGGAATCAAGGTGCAAATTTAATAACGTCACAAAACACCTTAGTTATTATCCCGGCAAGTGGCAATAGTGATGATGACAGCACAACGGCTGAATTATTCACATTGGGGGGGAAACCGCTCATCTATCATGCCATAGATACTGCCCGTCAGTTGGCAGATAATATTGAGATATGTGTTAGTTCGAATGATATGAACATCATCAGGACAGTTAGTAACTATGGGCTACATGTTCCTTTCAAACTCCCTCATGAATTATACACCGAAATACTTGATGTAGACGAGATTGTACTACATGCCATAGACCATTATGCCCGCAAAGAGGTCAATTTTGATAATATTGTTTTACTATCTCCTTACTCGCCATTTTGCAGAGCATGTCATATTTTAAAGGCTGCCGAATTACTTGAGGGTGAAACCGAAATGGTGACCGGGGTTAAAATACTCACTCAACCTACCGGACAATACTATCTTACTGAAAATGAAGACGGCTATCTTCAAAAACATTCAGATATTCCTACATTCGGCGAAAAAGATGTTTACAAGTACAATGCTGCCTTTGCGATTCTCCGAACAGGGGCAATTCGTCAATACCCGCGTGCATTTTTCCGGCGAATTAAAAAATATGTGATGGATATGAAAGCTTCCTTCTTTGTTCATAGCATGAACGATATTGCCCATTGCGAGCAATTCTTAATGGAAGTATCTGAATGCAAATGTTAAGAGCTTGTTTAAAATTTCTACTTCCTGAAGAGCTTTTAGGGGCATAGTTGATGATTCATAGTTCATAGAAAAATGTAACGACAAAAAACGTGTTTTTCTATGAACTATGAACTTCTAACTATTAACTAAGTTGCGCTCCGCAACTTGTTATCACTCTATATTTATCTTGTAATACATACAATCCTGTTGATTGGCGGGCGCAAATCTCATTTGTTGCTGAATAGCTCTTGAAACAGATAGCAATACGTCAGCTTGTTTAATAGATGATTTTCCGCGAACAGCTTGTGCTTTTATGACGCGACCATATTTATCTGCACAAATATAAACGACAATTTGTCCGGGTTCATCTGTAGTTACATCAATATTCGCGTGGCGCAAAATCTTTCTTTGTCCCAAATCACCCGTTTCGACGTTCGTACTTGGCGGCATAGGACGACTGCCAAAAACTTTATTTTGTCCTTGTTTAGAAGCTGAGATAATATCCTTGCGCCCGGTAGATTGCTCAAAAGTGAAAGTCATTTCACCGCATTGAGGCAATGCTCTTCGCACAGCATTGAATTTCATTTTCAGGGCTTCATTGGCTACTGCCGAAAGGGTTTTCAAGTCTTTTATGGTCGATTTACTACGTAATACTTGAATTTGAGTGACATCGCCCAGATTGTCCGCGCAGATGTACAGTACTATCGTGCCGACATCATCGACGTGTTGGTCAAAACCAACACGATTCACCAAGATTCTATCATTGATGTC
>JAHDEO010000507.1:0-2936 GCA_020628725.1 Saprospiraceae bacterium | reverse complement strand
CAAATAACACGCCATTATGCGAGATTATTTTCTTTAGAAGTATTAAAATTTGGTTAATATTCCTATTTAGAATTTAGATTTACCCGTCTGTTCCTTCAATTTTAACCTTATAATACATACAATCTGTCCCTCTGCCCGGCGAAAATCTCATCTCTGCTTTTACCGCTTTTGCAGCTTTCAACAGGATGCTACTATCCTTGATGGTAGACTGTGATTTGACGGCTTGGGCTTTTACTATTCTACCGTATTTGTCGGCACACACGTAAATCGTGATTCGCCCGTCTTGTTTTGCAATTGAATTGAGTTTAGGACGTCGAAGGATATTTCTTCCGCCCAAATCACCTGTTCCACCTTGTTCCTCGCCATCACCAAGTCCACTTGCGGGATTGGGCGAGCTTCCACTCGTTCCATTGCCCGGACGTGCAGGATTTCCTGCCGGTTTCGGTACGGGAACGGGCTTTGTGCCTGTACCCGGATTTTCAGCCGATGCAGGGGCTTTCGTTGGTTCAGGAATATCGCTTTTTCCACTGCCTTCTGCTTGTTTTGGCTTGGTGGGTTTTTCCGGTTTGGGTTCGTTAGATTTTACTGTTGGTTCTTTAGGCGCAGAAACGGGCGAAGGAGCCGGCGCAGTTTCTACAGGAGCCGGCGCGGGTTCGGGGTCGGGCATTGGCGCAGGTTCCGGCTCAGGGTCGGGTTGCGGCGCAGGCGTTGGTACAGGCTCGGGAGCCGGAGGTGTTGGCTCCGGTTCAGGTGGAGAGGCTGTCTGCTCCGGTGGCAATTCCGGTGCTTCCGGCGGTGCTTCCGATGCAGCCGATTTTTCCTCCGTGATTTCCATTTCCTTTGGCTCTTCCGGCGGTGGTGGCGGAGGAGGGGGCGGTGGCGGCACATAACCTAAGTCAATTACGATTGCTTCTTTCTGCGGCTCATTATCTACCGACATAAACGGCAGCCAGCATATCAGCAATAGCAATGAATGAAAGCAAAACGAGAAAAACCATCCCCGTTTTTTATTCTTTTTCTCCTGTTGTGTATCTTCTATTTTTGCCATTTTTTCTTAGAAATTCCATCCCGATGACTATCGGGAAAAATCCAAATTCCAATAAAGTACAGTTAAAGTATTTGGTATTTGTTTTTTGGAATTTGTAAACATTATACCAATTTCAATACCAAAACAATCGTCACTTATCAATATAGATGCTAAAATACTTGCTTTTGATGCATGAGGCTATAAATTACAATTTTTATTTGACATTTAAAACCAATGACACTCATTTGATAAAAAGCCCTATATTGAAATTCCAAATTCCAAGAGAAAACGTCTTGCTGAACTTATACCACCTTAAATGATAGGTGTCGTAGATAGCTTTTGAAATGGTATTATTCTCCCGACATCCATTTTGTGTCCGATGATGACGAATCACTTGAATAGAAACACACAGCAGAATGACAAGCAATAAATTTGAATCATCCCCTTCGTCTGACGACTAATAGTTGACTTGAATGACGACAATTTCGCGTAGAGTCGGCGGACGAGCAACTCGTCAGGCGACAAGGGGAAGATGATAAGGCTTTTCAGGCAGCAATGCACTTACTCAAATATCCAAGAACTCGCCAAGCGATAGCTCCAACGCACTGGCGATAGCATCATTATATGGAAATGATGTTGATGACTGCCTCAATAATATCTTCCAATGTCGCGTCATCAACTACGCCTACAGATTTGATAATGATATTTGAATCGGCAGTAAAAATACGGTTGGGACGTACATTGGAGTTAGCGATTAATGTGCCGCTTTTCATATTGTTTTGAGTAATCGGAATAACATAAGGGTCGCCATTGAATTGACTGGTGATTTGGCACAAAATAATATCGTCTCCCTGCAAATCTGCCAATACGAGTGCAGGTCGTCTCTTGACGGCGGAGAGGTCGGAGAAAGGAAACGGCACAACGACGATTTCACCTTCTACAAATCCTGCCATACTTCATCTTCTATGGGTGATGACCAGTCTTTTGATAAGACTTTTTCACTGGCAATGTGTGTAAGCGTAGCGTCTTTGTCGGAATTTTTCATCTGAAATGTACGAACTAATTGATGCACACACGCCAAGACATCTTCGTCGTGAAGTTCGTCTATCATTTGGTGCAACTCATTTTTTAGCTCAATAGCTGTCATAAAAAAGTTTTTTCCAAAGATAAGACTTTTTGAGAAAAAATGCACTTTCACGATGCTTTCGGGTAGCGTCGGCGGACGATAGATTCGTCAGGCGACAAGGGGAAGATGATAAGGCTTTTCAGGTAGCAATGCAGCTACTCACATATCCAAGAACTCGCCAAGTGATACCTCCAATTCCGTAAGACTCAACCAAAAATCTCTTTCATATCCAGTTGAAAATCAATAGTTTCACAACTTACGATACCATTTTCGTCAATAATTTGTTCAAATAAATACTTGTCGCCGTCCGGTTGGCGATATACTCGAACTTGGTATTCGTTCAAATCTACGACCCAATATTCAGGGATGCCTGCGAGGGCGTACACCTGCAACTTTTCTCCGATATCTTGCTTAATAGAAGATTGGGCAACCTCTATAACCAAATAAACATCTTCCGGTCCGGGATGCTGTTTTCTATACTTGTGTTTGTAATATTTTGCAACAACTAAGTCAGGTTGAGGAGAAGAAACATTGGGTATTTTTACAGGATTTTGGCATTTAATAATTGCCTTTCCTCGTAGTTCAGCGACTAATATTTCAAATAATTCATCTGTTACAGATGAATGGAAACTGTTTATTGGACTCATATAGCGTATTTTGCCATTTATCAATTCAACTCGTGCATCATGCGGAATAATGCCCACCTCCGCCATTTTGTAATAGTCATCAACGGTCAATAAAAAATCCTGCGTTGTCTGTGCTATTGCTGTCATAAAAAAGCTT
>JAHDEO010000506.1 GCA_020628725.1 Saprospiraceae bacterium | reverse complement strand
CTTGTCTTTTTTTATAGATTTTATTTATATAAATATTAGCAATGCGAACACATGTATAAATTGTAATTAAATACGATTCGTTTATATATAGCTCCAAAATGTGTCGTACACACATTTTGGAGCGAGATTTTTTGCATATTCTAATTTTGTTGAATGGTGATGCCAAAGCAATTAGGGGTGGGGCAGTTAACGGCACAACTCGCATCCGGGTTGGTGGTTATAGGCACGGCTTCAGCTGCACAGGCATTATCTGCATCATTTGCACAACGGGCGATAACCGTTTGTATCGTGTTAGCATCATAAGTTGGGGCTGTGGTACTCCATGTCGTACCGTTATCTGTACTCCACTCTAATGTACTGCCTGCTCCGCAGGGTGTGGTGACTGAAAACGCGCCGGGGGTATTTGTTGCGCAGTCGTTATCGGTGACAGCGATTGTGGGAGCATCTGGCGTTACAGTGGCGCAAATATTCATCGTAATCTCGAAGGCAGGGCATTGAGCATTAGCTGCCGCCCCATTTGATGCGATAGTAAAAGTTCCGCAACCACCTAATGCATCAATGGTAATTGAATTATTACAAGAATTATAGGTCATTCCTGTATTGCCGACTGCTTCTGTCCACATACCCTCACAGATAGTACCCTCACAATCAATCAATTCTTGTAAGAAAACATTATCTCCCACACTAGCGCAAAAACCGGTATCAATGACTACGCTACTGCTTGTAGGGCAACATTCTTTAGTGATAGCAATTCCTTTGGCATTATCTCCTGTACCCGGACTTGGCACCGTACTTCCAAGATAAACAAGTGATGTATCGAACGTAGAAACACAATCATCTATAGCAGATAAGGTAGATACATATAATAGATTAGTAGTCTCACTATAGACTATCCCTATGGCTTGTGCGTATCCCGTACCATCCTCGTTACAGTCAGTTGCTGAAGTAGCCAGCAAAGGGTAATTGGGTCCGGGTCCATATTTGTATATTGTACCACATTCATTCGGACCTCTGGTAACTATGTACATATTTTCATCCGCATCTGTAGTGATTCCGGTTATAAATACATCTGGTAAGGCAGTTCCTAGAGTAATAGGATCGATACAGGTCGCAGGATCATTGTCAAAATCCGTTAAATTAAATATAAAAACTTCCTGTGTGCCCGTATTCCAACCGGTAGTAGCATACATTGTATTGGTACGAATATCTTTATAAAAACCCCAGTCAAAGCCGCTTAAACCTCCGGTTAAGCCTCCATAACTTGCATCACAAAAGTCAACTGTTCCCAACACCTGTTGGCTACAGACATCCACTTCTACAAAATCGCCATAATGCAGGAGATTATTTCTATTATTATAAAATATACTATTACCGTCGGAAACAATATTGGTTTGACCTCCTGTGGTGAAAGCAAACTCTGACTCCGGGAATATATTACCATTGCAGTCAAGTTTTCTGATTTCTGAAGTACTTCTCGCCTTTTCTCCAATGTATAAAAAACCATTGAGATCAACGCCAAGTCCATGAGGTTGCTCTAAGTCATCTCCTGTAACAGTATTATCATACCAAGGGGAGCCAATTTCTGTGAAAGTACCATCTGCATTGACTAAAAACTTATGAACCGCTCCACCTGTAGTGGTCTCGTTTAGATATACATATTCGTTACACTCGCAACCTACTTGAGCAACTGAGTCAGGTATAGAAGTAACGATGAAAAGTGTGGTCATGGATATTACTGCTGTAAAAAAGAGTAATTTGCTCCACCGAGGTGGCTTGAGTAGCATAGAACTTGTACTTTCGCTTGTTGATTTTTTCATTTGTGGAATGAATTTACTGAAAGTGTATTTGTTTTTCATAAAAAAATAAAGATGTGATGAATTGGTGGATAAGCCTTGTATGATAAGAGCACAAACTCACTACAAGACCTACTTACCATATATTTAATTAAAATAATTTTTTATTCTTATTTTTCATATATGATTGCATATTTGTTGATTTTGCTGAATATTTATACGGAAGCAATTAGATGCCGGGCAGCAGTCATTTGGTAATGAGGTCACTGCTGCCCTTTCTGCACTTATACATGTATTGTCTACATCATTCACACAACGGACTATAACGGTTTGTGCATTGGCATCGTCGTAAGTCTATGGGATTGGGATTTTAGTTCTTTTACTTCATTTGTAATTGATTCATTTGGAGTCGTAACATCTATGCTTGCATAATGTAAATCTGTGATTATATATATGTCGTCACATGCCTCATAACTTGATTGATTGGGCATCGATAGTAGTAATGTTGTCGCTATTGCGATTACTGAAAATAATGTGAGTCTTCTTACTGTGTGGTTTATACTTTTAGAGTTGATCGTTTTTTGAACATAAGTAGAATACTTAGCAATTTTGTATGCTTTCTTCATGAGAGTGATTTAAAAAAATGATGAGTTTCAAGACAAAATTTGATTGATAAAAGTGCCAAAGTCAAAACAAAAATTGTCCAATGTGTAAGGAAATTTACGTGACCCACATAGGAAGGATGCATTAACAGACCTATCATTTCGGGGATTTTATTGTTTTAAAAGATGCTAATTTAATGGCAAATTAAAAAAATTATAAAATTAACTACTTTAAAATTATTTTAAAATCAATTACTTATAAAGTTGAAAAATAATAATTAATTGATTGGTGTTTATTAAAATAATAATTTAACTACTCTTTTGTTTGTGTGATAATAAATCATATTCACTTATTTTATTACTTTAAAATCATCATTTTTGTATTTACTTCTTTGCCTGTTTTTACTTTTAATTAAAAAATAAATTATGTGATTTATTTGAATAGAACATGTGACACAAGTATTGTAATTACGTACGAACTTAAACAATAAAGTTTCGTTCATACACTCGACTTCAACACCAACATCCATCTAAAATTTATTGAAACTCAAATCAAGTGGACAAAATGAATAAATTGGAGATGCTACACGTAGCTATCCATGATATGACTCCTTCTCAAAAGAGAATATTTAGGCTGGAGATGCACAGGCTGAATAAGGGTAGTTCTTACGAGTTACTGTTTAACTATTTGGATGCTCAAAAAGTGTATAATGAGCAACACTACAGAACTTTTCTTGATAGCCATAACATTCAAAATCATGCTACCCTTGTAGCTTATCTGTTCGATAAGCTGATTATTGTTCTTTACAGGATGAAATCAGCTGTAAGAAAGGATAAGGTGACTATAGAATTGGAGAATTTGTATGAAAAGGCTACCTCGGTGACAGAGCTTGGTTTTTATGATTATGCTGCTAAGGTATGGTTAAGAGTGCTTAAGTTGGCTGATAAAAATGATAAATTTAGATATACTTCAGAAGCAGTTTGTAATCTGCGAATGCTTGAACAGACAAAAAAGATTGATGATTTTGATTTCAAAGATGGATTAGACCTTAGTGTCTATCAACGTTTGGAGAAATGCGGACATCATCAACTCAAACAGATGCAACTTCAGATACTATATCGTGATGCTGTCGCACTTTCTACAATGGCAAATCCTCCCAAAGTATGGGATCACCCACAGGAGTTTAAGTTACTGGAAAATCCTCCACCGGACGATTATACGACCCTTAATTTTTATTATGCTGCAAAAGGTTTGTATTTTATGCATACCAAGGGAATAGAAGCTACGATGACAGTTTTCAAAGAATATGTGGAGAAACAACAACAGCATATTTCTGCCCTCAATTTTTCTTTTCGTACTTTGTTTGACGCTCATTACCTCTATGGTATTTGTTTGTACTGGTGTGTTAGTAAAGAAGAATTTATTACCGAGGCAAACCACTTTGGAGGATTATTTGATAAATACAACAAAATTATTCCCAAGATTCATAAAAGGGAACACAGACAAATGGCTGGCATATTTGGCTTGCAAAACGGCATTATTCAATCCCGAAGACTGACCTATGAAAAATCTTACACGCTGGAAGATATACATGCGCTGTATCGTAGTACAAATTGGAAGTATGGCATAAAAAATACCCTACGCACGGTATTATTCCTCCACCTTGCTTTTTTATGTCTTGTGATAAAAGCATACGAAGCCTTTCAAGAGTATTGCTCTTTTGTGGGAAAAATGATAGCGGAAGGAAAAGATTCAACTCATTTTTTACATGAATTGAATATTATCCAACTTATCGAACTATACGAAAATAATAGTCCTACTTATTTCAAAAATCAATTGGAGACATTTATAAGAAAAATCAGGAAAAATAATGATGCTACTCCTACCGTCGTAAATATGACACAACTATTAAGAGCACTCTACAAAAGTGAATCTCCGGCAGCAATCATGAAAGACATGCTACCAGAGATTAAAGAACAAGAAAAACTAGATCAAAGCATTAAAAGAACGCTGCCTTTTTTTATTTGGATAGAAAGGCGCGTTCAAGATAGTGAAGTGAAGGAATAAACAACCATCACGAGTTTTATTTTGGGACTCTTGAAGAAATACCATTATTCCTTTCCCAGACAGCTTTATCTTGTCCGTTGACATCGCCGTCCAAATTGAAATCAGGTGGGATGTAATTGTCAAAGAGACCATTATTTTCAAACCAAATGGACTTATCCGTTCCGTTGATGTCGAAACTTGGTGCATCGTTTTGATTGCTGTCGCCTGCGTATAGACACCACGTTCCGTCAGACATTAGCTTTTGTCCAAAACTCGTCGCATCACGATAACTATCACCGACACGAAAATCATAAAATAAATATCCGTTATTAACATTAATCGCTTGCGGAGTCATTACTCCCATATGATTGCGATGTTCCAAGACGATGTATGTGGAGGACAAGGGCGGAGAAAGCACACATCGGTCAATAAAATTGACTGAACCATCTTTGTTGAGTATGGCTGCTGTTCGTGCAATTTCGGTATTGGAGTCGATGTCGGTTCGGAAAGAAATCATTATCCAATCCACTTCGGTACCTGTGTAATCTGCATCCGTCCAGCCTTGTCCTTCCGTACCTAAATAGGGCGTTCCTGTAAATCCAAATTTAATTTCCGTACCAAATAAAATATTG
>JAHDEO010000028.1 GCA_020628725.1 Saprospiraceae bacterium | reverse complement strand
AAAAATCATCAATTTTATAATTACCCTCAAAGCGCGTATTCCCGCCCGCAATAAAAAAGAAATGAGATTTAAGTCCTTGATTATCAGATAAATTCATCAATTCATCAAAAGTATTAAACGGGTCTTTTCTCTTTTTAAAAAAACTAAAATGCTGCCGTGCGGCAGCTTTATTTTTTCTTTTAAGAATATCTCCAACAATAGTTTTTATGGGAGAAAATGAATTGCGCCAAAGTTGTGGCAGGTCTACATCATGAGTTAGTAGAAATGAAAAGTTTCTGGATTTACGTTGCTGTTTTACACCTAAATGTGTCAGTATATTCCACAGTAATTCTACATACTCATTCACCACTGCCCGATGCAAAAAGTTAGATTTAAATGCCAACGAAGCTCGCACCGGAAAACGCTCATGAGCATCTCGTATCGGATTGACCAACTCCTCCCAACGACTCAACATAAAAAACGAACTCGCAAAAACATCTATATCACATTCAATTTTATGCCCCTGATTATCAATATTTTTTTTCCCAAAAATAACAGGAATATCATCAAGCGGCGCAAATCCGGTTTTTAGAAATTGAATTCGTTTAGGAGTATTTTTTCCGTGTAGATAATTTTCTTCTTCTGAAAAATGCCGAAAAAAATCATCCTTAAAGATGAGCGAGTTACTATTTTTCAAAGTTATTTTATACGCATGTTCTTCACCAAATTCCAATGAATACTCCAAGCCCAAATACACCTTCATCAACACACGAATGATGTATTTTTTTTCTGCGGAAAAATTAGGATGTATTGTAATTGTCAATGAGTGAATGATTTTTTGATTCTCTAGTAGCGCGGTCTGTAGACCGCACACATTTTTTGCTCTGCAAAAAATGAATCACGGTCTACAGACCGTGCTACATCGTTCGTCCACCGTAAATGCGTTCGATGATTTCCACCACCTTCATACCTTCTAAGGCATTGGTAGTGATAGTTTTATGACCTTTTAATACGTCAATGACATTTTCAAAAACAAAACCATGATTATTGGTGGAGCCTTTGTATGTACCGTAGTCATTGGGTGGATTGGTGGCTTTGAGGTCGGGCATTTCGTAGTTTTCGATATGGCAATATTCGACCTTGTCCATGTACTGACCGCCTATGCGAACACTGCCCTTGCTGCCCGTTACGGTGATACTCGTTTCCATATTTTGCCCCCATATTGCTGTCGAATAATTCAAGCAACCCATACCGCCTCGCACAAAATTAAATGAAACGATACCCGTATCTTCAAATTCAGTCGAATGGCGATGTGTGTAATTCTCAAAACGCGCTTCAATATTTTCAATATCACCAAACAGCCAATACATCAAATCAACATAATGAGAAAATTGCGTAAATAAGGGACCGCCATCCTGCGACATCGTCCCATGCCAATTGTGCGCCTTGCCATCTTTCAGATAGTAACGGTCGTCTCGATTCCAATAACAATTCAATTGCATCGTGTGTAACTCGCCCAGTATCTCCCCATCAACCAACTTTTTCAACCAAACCGCAGGTGGCGAATAACGATTTTGCATCACACAAAACACTTGCTTGCCTACTGTTAATGCTTTGTGAATAACTTGCTCACAATCCGCCTTTCGCAAGCCCATTGGTTTTTCACAGACCACATGTAGCCCCGATTCGAGTACTTGTATGCATTGTTCGGTATGATAGCCGTTTGGCGTACAAATACATACAACATCTAACTCATTTTCAGCACTTAATAAGGTGTCTAAATCATTATAAAACGGCACGTCGAACTCCTCAATACCCAATTTTTCTTTCGGTGCATTATCGCATAATGCCACCAACTCTGCCTCCGCATGTACTCGTATGGTACGCGCATGTCGTTTACCGATATGCCCGCAACCGACTACCGCAAATTTGATAGGCGCATCCTTTTTGTGTTGATTATTCATTCGATGGGCAAAGATAGGCAATTCGTGATTCGTTTATCCGTGATTCGTTAATTTGTCTCACATCTCTTGTCTCTCGTCTCGCATCTATTATCACCAATCAGGTATCCATAGCACTTCCTCAAAATTTTGAATCACATTGTCTTCTATGACTATTCCCTCGCTCTCCAATAATTCTTGCATCAAAGTAGGCGTAGCAAAATGAATCCTCCCGCTCAATTCCCCTTTACGATTGACCACGCGATGTGCGGGCACAGGCGGTTCTGCTCCAAAACATTGATTCAATGCCCAACCCACCATTCGCGCCGAACCCAATGCGAGCGCATTGGCAATTGTACCATAAGTCGTTACACGTCCGGGCGGGATCTCGCGGACGAAATCGTATACATCATCGAAATAACTCTTTTTAGTCATGTTTTATTTTCTGTGCAGAGTATCCTTGTTGAATTAAGAAATCTCCTAAAGCATACATGTCTATACAGTGCATGTATTCTTCTCGATTAAATTTCACTCTATTACATCTAAAGCAAATATCATAATGAGCTACAACCTTATCATTTTTATACAATAAGACACTGTGTCTCGGGTCGAAGCAATTAGCGGGATTAGCAAGACGTTCAGCCTTTTTTTCACAAGCCAGTATCTTCTCTAATTCCTCAAGCGAATTCAAATCATAGCATTTCTTTGATTCCCAGATAATTGTAGGATTAAACTTACCATTTTCATCAATTACATTCCGAGAAAAATGGGTCATTTCTTTGGTCGTATCAACTTCTCCAACCATATCGGATATCTTTTTCCTATAATTTGAGATTAATTCAGCCTGTTTTAATGAGTCATACAGATGTGGTGGAAGTGGAGGAGGAGGTGGTGGTGGCAACCACATTTTCCCATCATATACAACGGTACAAACAGAATCCACAGGAACTCCCGTAAATGTCTGCCCAAACAGTGCTGCTTGTACTAAGATACAGCAAATGACTAAAAAGGATTTATTCATCTATATAGCTTTTTTATTTTGTCAAAATTACGATTTTTATTGTTACATCCGTCTACCGTCTACCGTCCACCGTCTACCGAAACCAACCATTTAATCCATAATTCATTTGATTTGATATAAATAATTAGAATTTTTGTCAACTTCGTGGTAGCATTGCAGTTAAATTACGGTGAACGGTAGACGGCGAACGGTAGACGGGCTAAACTACCGCAATTTATTCAATTACGAATGAACGAATTATGAGAAAATTCATTAGTATACTATTAATCGCATTATTTTATATTACCCCAAATTTCGCACAAGATAATGTTTGGGATTTGGCGCGTTGTCTGCGATATGCAGAAGATAATAACTTGCAAATCAAACAAGCAGCTATTGGGATTCGTCAAGCAGAATTGAACCAAGAGCAGAGCAAGAAGTCGCGTATGCCCAACCTTTCGGGAAGTGCTTCACATAGTTATAATTTCGGTCGCTCTATCGACCCAACGACCAACTCATTTGAGGCTGCCACCATTCAAGCGAATGGCTTTGGACTGAGTGGCGGTGGTTTGATTTATGCCGGTGGACAGATACAAAACAGCATCAAACAAAGTCAATACGATGTAGCTGCCGCACAAGCGGATGCAGATGTAGTCAAAAATAATTTGGGGCTAAGTGTGGCACAAGCATACTTGCAAGTGCTACTTGCACAAGACCAAATCAACGTCACCGAAAATCGCCTCAAGCAAACGCAAGCCCAACTCGACCGCACACAAAAACTCGTCAATGCAGGTGCAGTAGCACGAGTGACGCTGTTGGATTTGGAAGCGCAGGTGGCAAGCGATGAGCAAAGTATTGTCGCATCAGAAAATGCACTGGTTCAGGCATTTGCATTGCTAAAAACACAACTCAATCTTGACCCTGATTATAAAATGACGATTGAGCGTCCGGCGTTTGAGTTGACAAATGAGGTGGATGTTAGTGCTGTTACGGTAGAAACGCTCTATAATGAAGCGGTCAACAACCAACCACAAATCGTAGCCGGAGAACATCGTAAAAAAAGCGCAGAAGTTGGTATTGACATTGCAAAGGCAGGGCTGCGTCCTTCTTTGACTTATTTTGGCAGTGTCAATACGAATTACTCTAATTTGGGAAGAAGACTAAGCGGTGTAGTTGATACTTTTCCACAATTTTTAGGTAATGTTCCATTGCCTGATGGTACAATTTTTCCACTAACGATTGAGTCATCAGTTCCTCGATTTGAGGACAATCCATTTGTTAGTCAACTTAATCAAAACCTTAGTCAAGCTGTTGGTTTGAGTTTGAATGTACCGATTTACAGTCGCGGTATCAATCGAATCAATATCGAACGTGCCGAACTCGGTGTCCTCAGTGCCGAACTTTCCAACGAACAAACCCGTCAACAACTCAAAAACGACATTCAAAATGCACTTATCGACGCAAGAGCTTCGTTGAATAGCCTTCGCGCTGCGGAGAAAACACTTGAAGCTCGTGAGGTAGCATTCACCAGCGCACAAAAACGTTTTGACTTGGGGGCAATAAATACCTTCGATTATACAGCCGCAAAAGACGCTCTTGATGTTGCAAAATTGAATTTATTGAACGCAAAATATCAATACGTATTTAGTTTAAAAGTCCTTGATTTTTATCTTGGCAGAGAAATTACTTTATAAGTTTAAGTTTAAGCCTAAGTTTAAGTTTAAATTCATTTTTGGCTTCGCCAAAAACCATGTTTTAAACTTCGACTTCAACTTAATCTTAAACTTCAACTTAAACTTATTATGACCAGAAGGAAGCGTAGAAGAAATAGTTGGCCCATCATTTTATTATTGGCTGCAATAATAGGCTTAGTGGGGTTTATACTTTGGAGAAACAATAACAAAAAAGAAAAAGCCACACAAGTTACTGCCGAAGCAGTAGCGAAACGCTCTATCACCGAATTGGTATCAGCGAGTGGCAAGATATATCCCGAATTTGAGGTCAAAATCAGTTCGGATGTATCGGGCGAGTTGGTCAAATTGTATGTCGAAGAAGGCGATACCGTGAAGGCAGGGCAATTGCTCGGCAAGGTTGCGCCCGACCAATACGAGTCTGCCGTAGAGCGCGTGGTAGCCAGTAAGAATGCAACGGAAGCAAATCTGGCAAATACCCGTTCACAGGTTGCTCAACTGGAGGCAGGCAAGAAGCAAGCCATCGCAAATCGCGACCAGATTTTGGCACAAATCGAAAACAGTCGCGCTGCACACAAGCGGAATGAATTGTTGCACAAGGAAGGCGTCATTTCGGATGCAGAATTGGAGGGTACGCTCTCTGCCTTGCGGTCATTGGAAGCCAATCTTGTCTCTGCCAATGCTGCCATCGAGTCATCGGATGCCAACATTGCCTCATCGCAAGAAA
Organism: Saprospiraceae bacterium; assembly: GCA_020628725.1. GTDB lineage: Bacteria > Bacteroidota > Bacteroidia > Chitinophagales > Saprospiraceae > JAHDEO01. The sequence goes on along the minus strand of JAHDEO010000028.1, from coordinate 24,314 downwards.
GTATTCGTGCGGCAGAGTTTCAGGTGAAGAGTGCCGATGCTACTGTCAAGGAAGCACAAGACAATCTACGCCGTACTACCATCTATGCGCCTACGAGTGGCGTTATTTCCAAATTGAACGTAGAACAAGGTGAGCGCGTGGTAGGTACTTTGCAAATGACAGGTACAGAAATCATGCGAATTGCCAACTTAGATGTGATGGAGGTACAGGTAGATGTTAGTGAAAATGACATCATTAGCGTGGGCGTAGGCGATACTGCCGATGTAGAGGTAGATGCTTATCTTGACCATCCATTTAAAGGTGTCGTGACAGAAATCGCCAGCTCTGCAAGCGGCGGTTTGACCGGACAATTGACTGCCGACCAAGTGACGAATTTCCGTGTGAATATTCGTTTATTGCCTGACTCGTATCAAGAGTTGCAGAAGCCGGGACGTAGCGTATTTCGTCCGGGGATGTCGGCGTCTGTGGATATTCGTACCTTGACGGAGCGCGATATTATGACCGTACCGTTACTTGCCGTTGCTACTCGCGAAGATGAGGAAGCAGAAGACAAAGATGATGCAGATTTGCTGGAAGTTGTCTTCCTCAAAGCAGGCGATTCTACGCTCATGCAGGAAATTAAAACGGGGATTCAGGATGATACTTATATTCAGGTTTTAGATGGCTTGGAATTTGGCGACACGCTTGTGACAGGTCCTTATAAAGCAGTTTCTAAAGATTTGAAGGAAGGAGATAGAATTGAAGTCGTAACTAAAGAAGAATTAAGGAAGAAGGATAAGAAGCGGGGGTAGGTTGATTTTTGATTAAGTGATTTTAGATTTTTGATTAAAATTCATCCAAAAATCTTCATACCATAAGAATAAAAATCGGAATTAGCCATTTATTGGTTCACCGCGAAGTCGGTGGAATATTTATAGGAAAATTGATAAAAAACGTGTGCGACTCCAACGGAGTCGAATGTAATTCACTCATTTTCAACTATAAATATTTAATCCCTTCGGGATAATTATAGCCGTAAATATTCTAAACCAATAAATGGTCAATTCCAATAAAAATAGCAGATATTTCGTAGAAATATCTGCTATTTTTTTATCATAAAACGAATCACAAATTAACCCGTAACTCGCAACCCGTAACCCGATTATTTAAAACGTACTTTCGTAGATTCATTAATCCAGCAACCTACCGTATAGCTTTGTCCGGCTTTGAGTCCTTTCATAAAGCCATCTTCTTGTGAAGGCATGTACTGCGTGTATTTGTTGATAAGGTCTTGTGCCTCGCGAGCAACCTCAGAACCCGGCTCTGTAGAGATAGCGCGTTTCCACTGGTCGATAGCTACCCAAACCACTTGTTGAGCATCAAATCCTACACCTTTACCACCACTACAATCTTTACCACTACCTGCGTAGATTTTACCAATCACTAAGTAAGGCTTACCTGAAGAAGGATTGTATTTCGCTGCTTTACGAGCGAGCGAGCGACCTTTTGATTTCTGACCGAGACGGCTGTATGCGATGTTGGCACCATTAAGTGCATACGCAAATTTTTTGCTATCAGCGATAGATGGATCGTTGATTTTATCTTCGTAGTAAGCTACTTTTTCTCTGTCTGACATACCCGCTGTACTTGAACCTGTAGTCGTTCTTGTAGAAGTTGGTTTAGTCGTTGTTGTTCTAACGATTTTCGGATAAGCAGTATTCCATACTTGTGCGAAGAATGCATTCGATTGGTCACAACCTTTTACGCTCAATTTTGGTACCAAAGCACGTGCTGTCTCTTTAGTAGGACTCGCGTCAAACTCACCACGATATTGGTCAACATAACGCTGACAGTCAAACACATATGCACCAATCAACTCATAACGTCCGCGTGCATCATCCCATGCTTTAGCGTATCTTCCGGCTTTTTCCGGATCTTCGTCGTTATTCATGTTGTGTACAGCGACTTTGTTGAGTTTGTTGTAGATGTCTAATGCTTCTTCTTTACTGAGTTTTTCATCAATAAAATCCGTAGCAGCTACGTCCGCATAAGCATAGAAAATTGCAGGGCTGGCATCCATACCACCTACTTCCAAAGCACGTTTACCGAGCGCGAGGATGTTTGATTTATCGTCGAAATCGTAGTATAAGTCACGGATTTTTTGTGATAATACTGCGTTTTCGTCATCCGGGAAGCAGTTGAGGCGACCATCATAAAGTTCGAGAATTTTGTTTTTGTATTCCTCTTTTTTCGCTGCGTCAGTTGCATTTTTAAAGAAGTGCTTATAGATTTTTACACCGTCTTTGTATACGACTGATGTTTTACCATTAGCAGCAGGAGACATTCTGTATGACTTCTCCCAAAGTGGTAATGCATTGTCATAATCTTTAACCTTGATGTAATCGCGGTAAAGTACGTGCAGTTTAGTAGCCTCTTGTGGGTCAGGAGTATTGTCGAAAGTTTCGCAGCCTGCTTTGGCTGCTTTCACAGGTGCTTTCTTTACGGGTGTTTCGTCCACTGTTACTTCTTTCGGACCGCCACAGGCAGCTACCGTAATCAGTGCGATGATGAAAAATATGTTTCTCATGTTCCAGAAATTTTAAATTAATTGATAGTTTATAATTAAAAATGGATAACGGTACTATTGCCGTCCAATAAATTTTATGTCTAATGTAATTTTTGCTTTTTTGTTTGGTGAATATTCAAAAATGCTGCCAATGGAATTAGTTTAGTTAATTTTTTATTTGTAATAAATTAAAAATCAGGTAAATGAAAAATTTACAGAGCAATACTAAATTAATCATTAATTGTCATCATTAATCATTATCACTGACAACTGTTTTTAATTAAGCGATAATAAAAACGAATCGCTTGTTTATAATTGTCAACAGAAATGCGCTCATTAGTCCCGTGAATGCCTTTTATTTCCTCGTTATTGAGTTGTATAGGCATAAAACGATAGGTATTATCCGCCACGTCTCTGAAATGTCGGCTGTCCGTAGCAGCTACGACAAGTGAGGGGGCAACCACAGCATCTGTAAAAGTTTCCTGCAAAGTTCGTTGAATTACTTGAAAACCGAAGGCTTTATGGTCTGAAATTTTAGACGGATTTTCTTTCACGGGGTCAATTTCTATCGTAATTCTATCATCATTCACTGTTTTTTTAACATAATTAACCACATCATCAATCGTATTTTCGGGATGAATGCGGAAATTAATTTTCGCAGCAGCGTGTTTTGGAAGCACATTGTCTTTGATACCTCCGTTCATCATGGTTACTGCTGTTGTGGTGCGAATGACGGCATTGCCCGTATTTTTTTTTGATAATTCACTTTTCAATATCCCGCCAAATAACCATGTATTTGCCAATACCATTTTCATTAGAAAATCGGTTTCGGGTCCTGTATGGTCGAGCATCAACTGCGTTGGTCCCGTAAATGTCGCAGGCATGGGATTGGCTTCGAGTGTAGCAATGGCTTTGCTCAACGCACCGATAGCTGTCTGAGCAGGTGGCATAGAGGCATGACCGCCTTCGGTACGTACCGTGAGTGTAAGCGTTACCATGCCTTTTTCTGCTATACCAATGAGTGCCAAGGGCTTGTCAAGCCCCGGCATGTTGCCCTCTGTTACAAGGCTGCCTTCGTCAAGTATGTATTCAAATTGAATGTTTTGTTTTTTGAAATATTCAGCAATGAATGTTCCTCCCATTGGTCCGCCAATTTCCTCGTCATGCCCGAAAGCCAAGTAAACGGTACGATTGGGAAAGTATTCTTCCTTTATCAATAAATCAATAGCTTCAAGTATTCCGATAAGTGAGAGTTTGTCATCAATCGCACCGCGTCCGTAGATGTGCCCGTCGATGATTTTTCCACTGAAGGGATCGGTTGTCCATGCTTCGCGGGTGTCGGCTTCCACAGGCACTACGTCAATGTGTGCCATCAGGAGAATGGGTTTGAGCGTTGTGTTTTGTCCCTGCCATTTATAGATGCGACTGTAGCCGTTAATGGTGTGTGTATCAAGTTGCGAAGTAATGGCGGGAAAGAGGCTGTCAAGATATTGATTAAAAGCTACAAATGCCGCCGTATCAATATGGGTTTCGTAGGAAATGGTCGGAATTTGAATGGCTTGGGAAAGGCGAGAGGTGATGTTGTCGTTAAGTGGGAGTTCTGGCGCGGGGTCAATTTTGACTTGCTTGGAACTGAACTTAATAGCATTATACGCCAATACTGCCACCAATACCAAGATGGCAAGGATGAACAGAGTAAGAAGTAGACGTCTCAGCTTTTTCATGTACAGACAGCAAAATTTGGTCTGCAAATATAGGGGTTTGAATTAGTTATAAAAAATATCTAATTTCATCACTCCATTTAAGGGTACTTCGGTACTTTAAATTTTCAACGTGGCTTATTGATTTTTATGAATAAAACGTTCCATTGATTCGCGGCGGGTTAAAACCCGCCGCTTTTGCGAATCTAACATGTATATCACAAAAGCGCAGGGTTTCAACCCTGTGGATATGGAACGAATATTTTTTCAGAATCAATTAGCCCGTTGTCTACGTGAACAACAAGGGGTTAAAACCCACTTGGACGATTCGAAGAGTGTAATGGTATTTGAGGTAAAAAAGTAGAATTAAGCATTATCGTATTTCATCATTTAAGCATTGTAAACAGTGAGCAAACAACGCAAGAAAAATACACAAACCAAGCCTTCATCAGATAACGTGGCGCAAAAAACAGCAACCAAAATCGGTTTTCTAAGCAATGTCAGGCTACATCTCATTATCATCGCAGCATTGGCGGCGGTCTTATATGCCAATACACTCGGCTGCGACTACACTTGGGATGATGCCATTGTGATTACAGAGAATGACTTCACCAAGTCAGCAGATTTTGCGAATATTTTCACGAAAGATACTTTTCATGGTTTTTTTAAACAAAAGAAAAATCTCGTAGCAGGCGGGCGTTATCGCCCGTTGACTTTGGCGATGTTTGCGGTAGAATATCAAATAACCCAAAGTCCTTTTCTGGGACATTTGATGAATATATTTTGGTACGCTTTGACAGGGATTGTCTTGTATCTTGTTTTGTTGAAATTGATAAATCCTGAACGTCGAGATGATTTAAAATTATGGTTTATTCCATTGGTAGCGAGTTTGTTATTTATCGCGCATCCCATTCACACGGAAGCGGTATCGAATATCAAAGGACGGGATGAAATCATTACTTTGCTCGGTGGATTAGCAGCTTTGTATTTTGCTTTGAGGGCGTATTATGAGAAAAATAACTTGTGGATGCTACTTTCCGGTATGGTGTTCTTTTTAGGGCTTTTGGCGAAGGAAAATGCCATTACATTTTTGGGAGTCGTGCCTTTGGCGTTTTATTTTTTTACGAAGGCAAATTTTGGACAAATTACGAAATACATGCTACCACTCGTAGTAGCAGCGGCGGTGTTCTTGGTCATACGATTTAGCGTTTTAGGTGCAGATTTCGGGACGACTTCTACCGACTTGATGAATAACCCTTTTATGAAGGTTGAGAATGGGGTTTGGGTAGAATTTACCTTAGCGGAACGTCTCGCTACTATTATGTTTACCTTGGGTAAGTATTTACAATTACTCATCTTTCCTATTACATTGACGCACGATTATTATCCGCGTCAAATTGGGATAATGTCCTTTGCGGATTGGCGGGTGATTTTGTCTTTGCTTATTTACGTGGGTATGGCGATATATGCGTCAATATGTATCCCAAAACGCGATGTAGTAGCTTTCGGCATCCTATTTTTCCTAATTACATTGTCCATTGTATCAAATATTGTTTTTCCGATTGGTACAAATATGTCTGAGCGATTTATGTTTATGCCTTCGGTGGGATTTGTGTTGGTGGTGGCGGCTTTGCTTTGGCGATTGGCAAATTATTTTAATAAAAAAGAAATTGCATCAATAGCTGATTTGAAGGGAATTATGGCGATAGTGGGCGTAATTTTGATTCTATTTTCTATAAAAACGATACATCGAAATTTAGCTTGGAAAGATAATTTCACGCTCTTTTCTACTGACATCAAAACCTCTAATAATAGCGCGAAACTTCTCAATGCGATGGGCGGCGAATTGACAACACGCGCCATTTTACCCGAAAATAAAAATCGTAAAGATGCTATGCTTACAGAGGCGATTGGCTATCTGAAAAAAGCTGTTGAAATTCACCCGACTTATGCCAATGCTTATCTTTTATTGGGCAATGCACACAATTATTCGCGACAATACGAACCTGCGATTGAGTATTACAAAAAATCAGAACAATACAAATCGAATTACAAAGAAGCGATGAATAATGCGGCGGTTACCTATCGCGAGGCAGCCATTTCGTTTTTGGAAGAAAAAAAGAACGTGAATAAGATAGAGCCGTATTTGCAAGAAGCATTGCGTGGTTTTGAACGCACACAGCAATTATATCCTGATTATCCTAATTTAAATGAAAATATAGGCATGGTGCATCGTATTTTGGGGCGGTATCATGGAGAGATTCGTCAGGATGCAAATGAGGCACTCATCCATCTGGAACGCGCTCGCAAATACGACCCCAATGATACTGAAACGCTTCGTCTAATGTCACTCTGTTACGGCATATCCAAACAAACGGACAAAATGATTGCCACGCTCGAAAAACTCATCCAACAACAACCCGACAGGGGCATTTTATATTTAAATCTGGCTACTGCATATGCTGAGAAAGGTGATTTGCAAAAAGCTGAACAACTTCGTCAAAAAGCATATCAGTTACAACCAAATTTACGCAGGTAAGTAGCGCGGTCTGTAGACCGCAACCCATTTTTTGCTACGCAAAAAATGAAATCACCGTCTACAGACGGTGTTACGTGGGCTACTTTAGCAGTCGAAAAGTTTTACGATGGTAATCCGTCGCACCATGTTCTTTTATCGCAGCGCGATGGGCTTTGGTCGGATAGCCTTTATTGCTATCCCAGTGATAGATAGGCAATTCCTCATGAATGCCCTGCATATACTCATCCCGATGTGTTTTGGCAAGGACGGAAGCGGCAGCAATAGAAAGATATTTACCATCGCCTTTAATGATACATTGATGTGGAATACCGAAGTAAGGCGAAAAACGATTGCCGTCAATAAGCAGAGATTCGGGGCGAGTAGTGAGTTGGTCAATGGCGCGATGCATGGCAAGAAAAGAGGCATTTAAGATATTGATGTCGTCGATTTCCTTCGGCGAAACTATGCCCACTGCCCAAGCGAGTGCTTGTGATTCGATAATGGGGCGTAAATCTTTACGTTGATTTTCAGTGAGTTGCTTGGAGTCGTTCAATAATTCATGTTCAAAATCAGGAGGTAAAATCACCGCAGCCGCATAGACGGGACCCGCAAGACAACCGCGCCCCGCTTCGTCGCATCCTGCTTCTATAATACCTTTTGTGTGATATTTTTTTAACATTGTCTCAAAGGTGAAAAACGTAAAACGATTTTGCAAATCGTTACACGAAAATATGTACTAACTATTCAGAAGTCAGACCATTTCATTGTCAGAGGTCAGAAGTCAGATTTGGAACCATCTGACTTCTGACAGTAAAACGGTCTGCCTTCTGTCCTCTATTTTATCATGAAAATTACATTATCCTTACTCGCACTTTCCCTCGTTTTTATTGCTTGTAAAACGAATAATAAAACTAATACATCCACCACACACGATTACAAAGTTCACCCGAATATAGAATGGTCAGCTCCCGATGGCTTTCCTTTGACGATGGATATTTACGTACCGCAAACAGGGAAGAAATCTTATCCTGTACTTGTCGTATATCATGGCGGTGGTTGGTGTATCAATACGAAATCAGTCATGGATAGTCTCTCTATTTATATTGCACAGCATAGCGAAATGATTGTTTGCAACACCAATTATCGCTTACTCGTTGACCAAGATAATACGGTTACACTTGACCAGACTTTTGAGGATGCGATTAATGCGGCACTCTGGGTAAAGAATAATATCAGCGACTATGGCGGAGACCCTACACGCATCGCCCTCACAGGCGATAGTGCAGGCGGACATCTTGCCGCAATGGTCTCATTATCAAATCAATTAAAAGTGAAAGCCGTGGTGCCAAACTATGGCGTACTTGATGTGGTGAAATGGGCTGAAGGTGGCGGTGAGACCGGATGGCTAAAAGGGCGAGGATTTTTTGGAAAGGAAATTAACCTGCAAACGCACCCCGAATTGTATGAAGCTATGTCGCCGTATCACCTGATTCCCAATGCGGAAGAACGTGTGTTGCCACCAATGTTATTGACTGTCGGTGAGTTGGATAAGGTGACTACGCCCGAGTCTATTCGTGCATTTGAAGCGAAACTGAAAGAAAATAACCAGCCTTGCGAGTATTGGGAATACAAAGGTCGTCCGCACGCTTATTTGGATGGACATCGTAATGATTTTTCAGGAATTGTCACTGAATTTCGGAAGGATGCCCCGGAAGCCTTAGATGTGATGATTGCTTTTTTGGAGAAGTATTTAAATTGAAAATAGTGTTATACTTTGAACGGGATAAATTTCGGAAAATAAAAATAGAACAATTACTAAAAAAAGTGTCGTTAGACACGTCCAATTTGGTAGCCCCAAGTTTCATATTCCCTATCTAAATGAGTGTCATAGACACGGTACATTCTAAAATATAGCGTACCTACGGCACTCCAATTGTGGGGTGAAATTTCTCCCCAAGTTGAAACTTGGGGCTACCAAATCGTGCAGGTCTAACGACCTTAGTATTTTCCGAAATTTACACCGTTCACAGTATATGTCTTATTCCTTAACAATTCTTTTCCAAAATATTACGTATATTTATAAAAAATGTAACATTATGAACTATCACATCTCATTAATCTCGCTTGTCGTAAGTTTGTTTCTTACCACTCAAATATACGCCCAACAAGACTGCAAAGTCCTTTACGACGATATCAATTCTAATTATGAAGGCAGTTGTAAAAAAGGCTTGGCACACGGTAAAGGTCTTGCTAAGGGAGAAGATACCTATGAAGGGAACTTCAAAAAAGGACTTCCACACGGGCAAGGTACTTATACATACGCTGAAGGCGACAGTTATTCCGGTGCATGGAAAGAAGGCGAACGAAATGGCTATGGCACATACATAGATACGCAAGGTGGTAAATATATCGGTGCTTGGAAAAGTGGACTGAAACACGGCGAAGGGTCGTATTATTTGAAAATGGACAACAGGGATACAGTATTAGCAGGCATCTGGAAAGATGATAAATATGTAGGACCAAAGCCGAAAAAGCCTTATATCATCACTTCAAGAAGGAGCGTAGACCGTGTGACTATGTTTCGTAGTGGCGACGGTAATCGACTGACTATCAAAATCATGCAAAGTGGTGCTGTTAATTCTACAGTAGTAGATTATCGTTTTATCTGGAGTAGTGGCAATGAACTCTTTTTAGGGGGAAATGCACGAGCTTGGGAAAACATGGAATTCCCGTTTGAAGGAAGAATAACTTATACGACCTCAAATAAATTACGGACATCTACCTACGTCGTCAACGTAGAATTTATCATCAACGAACCCGGCGAATGGGAGTTGATTTTGCATAATTAACTCAAGTTATGAACTTGAGCAAATTCCAAAAAAACAAATTCCAAATTCCAATCATACACCATACACTTTTCGTTGGGATTTGGAATTTGTTCTTTGGAATTTTTTATCATTCCTTTGGCACGCGCGAACTGCTGCCATTATTGCGCAGCCAAAAAATATTGTCGGGTGCGCTAATATCGCCGTCCATATTCAAGTCGGCAGGATGGTAAGTATCAAATATACCATTTTGTATAGTCCATATGGTTTTGTCATTGGCGTTGATGTCGTAGCTTTGAATATCCGTGAGTTGATCAATGTCTCCTGCCATCATTGCCCATACACCAATTCCTATATTTTTCTGCCCTACACTGCCGGGTGTTCTGTAGCTATCTTGTTGGGTAAAATCATATTGAATCGTTCCATTGGTAATTGGTAATAAGCCGGGAGACATAATGCCCATATGATTTCGATGTTCGATGACAATATATAGAGAGTCAGTAATTTGCGAGCGAACAGGATAGTCCATTTTGGTTTGTATAGAACCATCTTTCATCACTAATGCTGCGGCTTGCGCCACTTCTGTATTTTTCCGAATACTCTTTCGTGCCGAAATAAGTACCCAATCTACTGCGTCTTCGGGGTAACTTTCATCCGTAAAATCTGCACCTTCTTCTCCTGCATAATTCCACGGCTCGACATTATAAGGTTGTCCCACAGGTGTCGAAGGCATAAAAGAACTTGCAGTCGTCTGTCCCGGTAAAAGATGTCTTTTGGCATTGAGGTCGGTGCGCATGGTGGTTGATAAAACATCCAACGGACCTTCGAGTAATGCTTTGAGATTCAACTGAAGGCACGGACAGCCGCTACATTCGCCGTATTCATAAGGACATTCATCATCAATATTGGGAATAGAATCATTGTCGGGGTCAAAATAACTTTGGTCGATGCCGTAAATGAGATAGGCTTCGCCGGGAGCATTTTCAGTATTTACTGAACCATAATCTGCTCCTAAAATAAAATCATTGACACCATCACCATTAAAATCACCACCACCGTTGACATGGAAACCAAGTCGTGCAAATGATGCTTCACCAAGAATAGCATAACCATCGGCTTCCGTCATAGAAGACAAAGCCAATTCGCGTGGAAAGCCATACTCCCGACCATATAATACGAAAGCAGCTCCATTTCTCGTTAAGCCATCCAAAGAAGAAAATAATGCGCCAATCAATAAATCGTCTATATCATCACCATTGACATCGCCAAGTCCTGAGACAGAATTGCCCGAAAACTGAAACATGTGTACACCACCAATAATAAAACCCTGATTATCAGACAAATCACCTAATTTGACTGTTGGAGAAAATGGCGTATTTTTCCCATAAATAATATACGTTTTACCAACATAATCCATGCTTGCAAAACCAGTATGATGCGCACTAATGTAAAGGTCATTGATACCATCTGCATTGAGATCGCCTGCATCACCTATGGATATGCCTGCGTAATCACCAACATTTTCACCGAGCAATGAAAAGCCTGTTACACCATCCAGTTCATAAGTGTTAATGGTGTCGGTAAATATCGAATTTCTACCAAATATCACATAACCTGCGCCCGTATCGCCATTCGCGTGAAAAGCACCAATAGCAAGGTCGTTCAATCCATCGCCATTAATATCTTCGAGACTTCCTGCGGATATACCGAGATTGTCGTCAAATGCGGTTCCGTTAATCAAAAAACCATGTTGCTGATACAGCGTATCCACATCCAAAGTATCGGGGAAATCATTTTTGCCATAAATAACATACACCGTACCACAGGAGATGGCATTGAAATCGGTATCATCTGCCGTCACGAAAAAATCGTCAATGTTATCGCCATTCATATCGCCGGCATAGCCGCCTGTTGTACCAAAATTATCCCAATAATTTGTACCGTAAAGAGAAAGTCCGCTATCGCTATTCAGGGTATCGAGATGAACTACAGAAGGAAAGCTGCTGCTACGCCCAAAAATCACGAACGCACCGCCCGTATTGAGGCTATCTACGTCAGGGTCAGAGTAAGGTGTGGTGATAATCATGTCAGCAATACCGTCATTATTAATATCACCCGCGGCATTGGCGCCGCCATACCCCAAGCGGTCTTCGGCATTCATGCCTTGTACGCGGAAGCCATTTTGACCATCAAGTGCGCTAATATCGAATGTTGCACCAAAGCCGGAATCGCTGCCGAAGATGACGTAAACTTCGCCCGTTTCAATTGTCGTTCCCGGTGTACAGTAAGGCGCACAAACAGATACATCGTCGAAACCGTCGTTATTAATATCACCGATATGGCTGACAGAATATCCCAATCGCCCATTTGCATACAAACCCTCCATCCGAAAGCCGATTGTACTATCCTGAATAACGGACGGCATGGATAAACCATCTATACTTTTAAAATAATTAGCCGCTTCATTTTGTGATTTTGCAGGGAAGCTCGCGATTATAAGCAGGCAAGCAACTAGTAGATTGAGTGGATTAAAGTTCCCCATTTGGTACAAGTTAGGTTTTTGTTTTAATTGTTTTTTGAAATCTATTTTTAGGTATAAAAAATTAATTATCAGTCATTTGTGCGGTTTTAATTTGAAGTAAAAGTAAGTTATTTTGATGTTGCACCAAAATTAGGAGTGGATTTTAACGTACAAATGTCTTCAAATTACGGCAACTTGTAATTTAAGCTATTATAGTTGAAGTATACGTAATATAAGTTAAATTTGTTACCAAAATTTCGCTTCAATCATCAACATGAAAGCCATGCCCGCGACCGCTCCCGAAATGAACAGGTTCCATTCGCGTTGTTTTATTTTAAATAAATTAAATGCTATATAAGCTGCACCCAACGATAATAAAACAATAATCAATTGCCCCAGTTCAATACCGATATTAAACGCCAATAAGGGCTTTACCACGCTTTGTGATTTCCCCAACAACATACTGAAATAATTGGAGAATCCCATTCCGTGAATGAGTCCGAAAAATGCAGCAAGTGCATACTTGATACGCAATGATTTCCTGTTGAAATCGGCAGCATATCCCGTTACATTATAAACGCAAGTCGCCAAAATGGTCACAGGAATCAGAAACTCGATTAACGCACTATTCACCGGAATGATACGCATCGCAGCCAGTGCTAAGGTCACCGAATGACCTATCGTAAATGCCGTCACCAGAATAACAACCGACCGCCACTGCTCCAGCCGATATATAGCACACAAAGCCACGACAAACAAAATGTGGTCGTAAGCCGTAATATCAGAAATATGTTCAAAGCCTAATTGAAGGTAACTTAAAAATTCACTCATTGGATTGATTTTTGATTTGCCAGTCCATAGTCGATAGTCCGCAGTCCATAGGCAGCCGCGAGGCATCTATTTTCGCGTAACAAAAAAACGAAAACTATGGACTATCGACCATTGACTATTGCTTGGATTCATAAATAATTGACAACTTAGACGAAGTTATTTTTTGTTTGAATAAGGCAAAGGTTCGTGACTTTAGCCGTAGCTAAACGAACGGTTCTTTAACGAAATTCAGGCGAAAAAGAACGAAGTAAAAGTTGTCAATTATTTATGAATCCAAGCACTATGGACTTTATTTTGTAAAAATAATCAATGATGCGTTACTTTGCTTTAGTACTTAGTTTTTTTCTACTGACGAGCTTTTCTTACCATAAATTTTACGTCAGTATTTCGGAGGTCAATCATAATACCGAAACCGCCGCTTTGGAGATTTCCATGAAGATATTCACAGATGATTTGGAGGCGGCTCTCGAAGAAGATACTTCCGAAAAATTGTGGATTGGCGACCCCGAACGCGAAGTTCCGACAACAGATAGTTTATTAGCAATTTATTTTGATAAAAAGGTGACTGTCAGTGTTAATGGGGAAGAAAAGGAAGCTATTTTTCTTGGAAAAGAACTCGAAGCGGACGTGACTTGGTGTTACCTCGAAATTCAAGACGTACCTGCCGTTAAAAGCGTTTCCATTGATAATCGCATCCTCATGGAATTATTTGACGACCAAAAAAATCTTGTTCACATCTATGCGAATGGCAAAGAGAAAAGTTTGTTTTTGAGGAGAGGGAAAACGACAGGGGAAGTTTCTTATTAAGTTCAAGTGCAAGAATCAAGCGCAAGTTCAAGTTATGGGAATTTGCTATGCAAATTCTTTTCGCTTGTGATTATTTGATTTGGCTTTACCAAATCTCGTAGCTTGAACTTGCGCTTGACACTTGTGCTTGAACTTAATAAACTCGCTACTCGCTACTCGCTACTCGTTCACTCTCAGGTGCCCACCGTCTATCCATCACACACAATTCAGGATATTTTCCATCAAAATCTTTATAAAATTCCATGATTTCACGCATATCTGCATCCATATCATCTGAAGGGTAGATAATTTTGCCTACACCGGCTTTCCGTGTTGTGTAATCCATATAGCCCAATAGGATAGGAACATCTGCGCCCTTTGCCGCATAATAAAATCCGGTCTTCCATTCCTCTACGCGCTTGCGTGTACCTTCGGGTGTTACGATGACACAGATTTGTCCGTCGTATTCTTTCAGGATATTTGTCATGGCTTCGGTATAGCTGATTTTGCGACCGGTACTATCTTTGGGGCGGCGGTCAATGCCTATTGCACCCATTGGTTTGAAAAGCAAGCCCCATAAACCTTTTGTAAATCTGTCCTTAATAGTAAATTTGAGAGGGATGCCCATCTCGTAGAATATTGCCCGTGCATACGGATAATCCCAGTTAGAAGTATGCGGTACGGCTATCATGACGCATTTTTCAGGTATCATCTCCTTCAACTTATCGTCAACATCCCAGCGTCCGAACCAAAGGATGAATTTAGCTAGTAATTTTATCATGAAATAGTGTTGCGGTGTCGTGGTGTTGTGGTATCATAATATTCACTGCAATACTACGATACCACAACACTGCGACACTAACTTTTGGAGGCACGAGCGAGGATGTCGAGTTCTTCTTTGGTAAGGCTGTCGTAGCCACTACGTTTGATTTTGTCGAGTATGGCGTCGATTTCAGATTGGTCGGGTACGATATGGAGGTCACTTTTAGAATTGCCTTTAGCGCGTTTGCCGGTCGTATTTTTGTATACGACGCGAGGTTCCTTTCTTCGGGAAAAAATATCTTTTCTACGCGACCATAAATCAACAAGTTTGTCTATAAAGTTATTGAAAGGGGTGGTGATGTCGTAGCCCCTTTTTTGTACCCAGTATATTGAGAGAAATCCCATTAAAACTCCCCCAAGATGGGCTATCATGCCTCCCGCATTCCCTTTGGGAATGGAGAGAATATTAATAACTATCAATACCAGAGCAATATATTTGAGTTTGACGGGACCGATGAGAAGTACATGCATTGAGTAGTTTGGAGCAAGAGTCGCTGCTGCCGCGACTATTGCCATGACTGCCGCTGAAGCACCCAAAGCATATAAGCCCACAACTTCTCCGGGGTCTCCAACAAGCAATCCAACTATAAAGTATGCAGTAAAACCTGCTAATCCACCTAGTATATAAGTCGCGAGCAATTTGTGTCGTCCGGTAAAATCACAGAAAATTCTGCCAAACCAGTATAAAAACAATACATTCCATACCATATGCCACAAATCGTAGTGCAGGAACATGGAAGTGATAATCGTCCACGGTTTGAGCAAAAGTTCTTTCCATTGGGACTGTGCACAAAACCACGGACATAGTATATCATTGATAAAGTGAAAATATCCCTCCTTACCGGACTGGATATAAAATATCAGCCCAATGAAGTTGACTATAACAAATACTGCAACATTGATAATAATGAGTCGTGTCAATATGTTACCATATTGAAATTCCCGTTTAATATCTTTCCAAGCAGAATCAAGCATGATTTATTTTTTTTAGTCAATAGTCGATAGTCCGTAGTCGATAGTTTTGACATAGGACGTTTATTTTTAGGCGAAAATACAAAGAAGCTAACTAATTCAAGTTGTGGACAACTTGAAAAATCCCAAATCCCAATTTTAACCTGTTTCGATTGAATTTTATTAGGGTTTGATACTTGGAATTTAGAATTTGCTCAAGTTTGCGGTTTATCCGCAACTTGAGTTAACTAACTCGCAACCCGCAACTCGTAACCCGTTTACATATATCCTCGTCCTCTGCTTTTCCAATACCAAACCATTAATGCTCCAAAAAATGCACCACCCAAATGAGCAAAATGTGCGATACCTGTACCGTGTCCTGATAGTCCTGAGTACAAATCATATCCAATCAACAATAAGACCAAGACACTCGCTCGCATAGGTATCGGCGGAATGAGTAGCATGACTTTTTCTCGTGGAAATAATATTGCAAAACCCACAAATACCGCATACACCGCACCCGATGCCCCCAGTGCGGGAACAATATAATCCAATGCTTTGGTACTTGCCTCGGCAGCAGATAAGAGATAATCAGGGTCTATCGTGAGTGCGTCGGCAATTTGAGTGTATTCGTAATAACTTGATCCCATGTGTACCAATGCCGCCCCCAATCCGGCAGCCAAGTAGAAAAATAAGAAGCGTCGCGCTCCCCAGAGTCTTTCTAAAGGCGGTCCAAAGAAAAACAAACCCAACATGTTGAAAAACAAATGCCCCAAATCTCCATGCATAAACATGTGGGTAACGATTTGATAAGGTTGAAACCCGTCTGACAACGGAAAATGTAGTGCCAAATCTAACCTATCCATCGGAATCAACGTTCCTCCCGGTGCCATCAATAGCATACTCCCCAAAAAGAAGATGACATTGATAATGATTAAATTTTTTACGACTTCGGTTATATTTCCCATGATTAAGTTTAGGTTTAAGATTAAGCCTAAGTTTAAATTTAAGTCAAATAGAGATTTAGCGAAGCTAAATCCGAAATTTTAAACTTAAACTTAAACTTAGACTTAAACTTAATCACTTTCTTTTTTTGAAGTATTTCAACAAAGCATTAACGTATGATTCATCGGTTTTGATGCTCACAATACCCGAATTGGACTTCAAAAACGTTTCCCTAAAGTAACTATAATTTTGCTTAAATTGTTGCTCGTAACGTTCGCGGGTGCGTTTATCACTTGTATCAATCCAGAGTTGTTCGCCCGTTTCGGGGTCGAGGGTGTGGATGAGTCCGACAGGCGGAAGTTCTTGTTCGGCAGGGTCGTAGAGGTGGATGCCCGTGATGTCGTGTCGGCGTGCGGCTACACGCAAAGCATCTTCATATCCTGCCGCCATAAAATCTGATAATACGAAAGCAATACTGCGTTTTTTGAGGAAATTATTGAGGTATTGCAAAGCTACTGAGAGGTCGGTGCCTTTCCCTTCGGGTTCGATGTTTAATAATTCGCGGATAATACGCAGTACATGTTTTTTTCCTTTTTTCGGGGGAATAAATTTTTCAATTCTATCCGAAAAAAATATCACGCCTACTTTGTCATTATTCGTCATGGCAGAAAATGCCAATACCGCGCAAATCTCCGTAATCGTCTCATTCTTCATCTGATTGACCGTCCCGAAAAGTGACGATGGACTGACATCTACCAATGCCATCACGGTCAATTCGCGTTCCTCTTCGAATATTTTGACATAAGGTTCGTTGTATCGCGCCGTTACATTCCAGTCGATATTTCGCACATCATCGCCATATTGATAATCGCGCACTTCGCTGAATGACATACCACGTCCCTTAAAAGCACTGTGATACTCACCCGAAAAGATGTGTTTTGACAGTCCTTTTACTTTGATTTCTATTTTGCGTACTTTTTTGAGTAGTTCACTAGCTTCCATGTATCAATGCATTGAACGTAGCACGGTGCTTCCAGCCCGTGCCTCGCGTATGAGTGCGTTCCTACCGCAAACACGGGCTGAAAGCACCGTGCTACGTTAATATATGACTTTTTTCAGATAGGGTTTCAGTTTATAATATGGTACGGTGACATCTCGCGCACCATAGATGGGATTGTATTTTGTACTAAAATTAATACCTTCATGTCGCAAGGAAAAGAACTCAAAATTTTCTTTTGCAATCCACTTTGAATAATCCGTATCCTTGTAATCAGGCTGTTTTTTGAGGATATTAGTGATATAATCACGTACGAATTCGGCGTAGCCTGAATTTGCTAAAAATAAATCTTCCGGCTGCACGGTTTTTTGATTATCAAGGTCGTATGTCCATACAATTTCTTCGTAATCTGACCAATCATCCATATAAGTCAATCGCAAACTTACGTATTTAGACGACAAATATTCAATATCGTACCAACCATAGGCACGCATTGTGGCGCGATTGTCAGGGTTTTCTTTGGTCTTGCGCTTTTCTTTAGTGGTTTGAATGCGATTTTTTTTGAGCCATTTATCGTATTGCTGATAGACAATTGCATTGAATTTGTCTTGCCCTTTGATATTGGGATAAGTAACATCCATCACAATGGTATAATCCAACAATTCAATCCCTTGTGTATTAACGGTTTGTTTACTCGTAAGTTGGCTTGAAAAGATACCTTCATCATTTCTTAACGTACAATCTACTCGACTCGACCCCATATTTCGACAATCCAAACGCCCTTTTTTCTCATTTTTTTCATTGATTAAATGCAAATAAATCCTGTCTTCGCCGGATTGTTGGATACCCTCTACATGGTAGGTTTTATTTTCGTGGGCAATATAAAAAGAGCCTTTGTATTCGCCTTCGGTATAATGTTGAAGTAGCAAATGGGTGGGTTTTCCCATGTAATTACCATTATAATTTTTTGTCCATTTATTGTGTCCGCATTGGGTGAGTTCGCTATCTTCGGGAGTTGCCTTGACCAAATGCATACTAACACCTACCGTGTTTTGGTAGTTATGCCAATTGGCTTTGAGTAGTTGCGGTGAGAGGCTACCGCGAAGGATGCCGGAGACTTTGCCTGATTTATCGATTTCGTAGAGTTTGAATTGAGTGCCAGCTTTGCCGTAGAGTTGAAAACGGGTTTCGCTGCGGAGGTAAGTCGCATAACCGTGATACACTTCACCATCAAAACCGAGTATGACGGTAATATCGTGTACATCATTGACTAAGCCTTTATAATGCCTGACCCACCAGACTTTGTTTGGGTTTTCAAAGAGCAATTTGAGTTCCTCCGCATCGACCTGCTGCGCATAACTTGTTTGGAATGAGGTTAAAATGAGTATTGTGATAACTAAAATTTTTTTCATCGCCATGGTAAATGATAAATGGGACAATGAATTTACGATAATTTACCATTTAATGTGATGAGCAGTCTTATTTTTTAGCTAAAAAGTGTTCTCTTCCAATTTGTGTAGTCGGCTCTTTCCTTTCTCACCAAGTATAAAAACTCCAATATCTGGCGATGTTCTGATTTGATTACAGATTAAACATATCGTAGCATGAGCTATCATTTCATTATTGTCATTATAAAAAACGTAGCCCAAATGTGGTTCAAAACACCTCGCCGCAACATCACCATAAGTAGTATCGTCTGATAATATTGCCATCAAAGTATTCGCTTCTTTTTCAGATAATGTTTTTTCTGATGTCACTAAATACTTCGCTAATTTGCCATTTTCAACGATTTCCCCATATTCTCCATTCATTTTGTAAGCAACTACTTTTTCAAATTCTTTTTGTGGGAAATCATTCAGTATGGTATTGGTTTTACTTGAATTTTGGCAACCCAAACAACAAATCACGCTAAATGTAAGTGTCAGAGCAAATAGTTTTTCTTGCATTGAACACGATTTTAGAGAGTAGGAAAAATTATCTTATAGAGCGAGCTGAAAGCTCGCGTTACGTTACGGCACTTCCACCGTATTCAAAATATGCCCTACAATATCCTCTTGCGTAATATTCTCAGCCTCAGCTTCGTAGGTCAAGCCAATACGATGACGCATCACATCATGACATACTGAGCGTACATCATCCGGGATGACGTAGCCTCTGCGTTTAAGGAAAGCATAAGCCTTCGATGCCATTGCGAGATTGATACTCGCACGAGGCGAACCACCATAACTGATAAGATTTTCGAGTTTGCTCAATCCATGTTCGGCAGGTTGGCGACTGGCAAACACGATGTCGAGAATGTATCGCTCGATTTTTTCATCCATGTACACCTCGCGTACCGTCTTGCGTGCACTCATGATTGTTTTGGTATCGACTACCGCACTGATTTTTTCAAATGCACCACCTACGATATTTTGTCGCATGATGATTTGCTCTTCCTCTTTGGTCGGATAAGTGATTTTGACTTTGAGCATAAAGCGGTCGGTCTGCGCTTCGGGTAGCGGGTATGTTCCCTCTTGCTCAATCGGGTTTTGTGTGGCGAGTACGAGGAAAGGTTCTTCCAATTTAAAGGTATCTTTTCCGATAGTTACTTGCTTTTCCTGCATGGCTTCAAGCAGGGCAGATTGTACTTTGGCGGGCGCACGGTTAATCTCATCAGCCAAGACGAAATTAGCGAAAATAGGACCTTTTCTGACCGAAAAATCATTCTTCGCCGGATTGTAAATCATCGTACCAATGATGTCGGCTGGTAGCAAGTCAGGCGTAAATTGGATACGGCTGAATTTTCCATTTACTGCTGTTGATAAGGTTCTGATAGCCAAGGTCTTCGCCAGACCGGGCAAACCTTCCAACAACACATGCCCCCCCGCAAGCAAGCCCATGAGCAATCGCTCTATCATGGTATTTTGCCCGATGATGACTTTGCTTGTTTCGTTCGTAAGGGTTTCTACAAAACCACTTTCAATATATATGCGTTCGTTGAGGGCTTGGATGTCCACAGATGTCATGTTAAGTTTAAGTTTAAGACTAAGTTTAAGTTTAAAAACAAATGAAGTTTAAGTTTAACTGTTTTTGGCTTTGCCAAAAAGCAATTTAAACTTAAACTTCGACTTAAACTTCAACTTAATTCGGTATATTATTCGGATTGAGGAGGTCGTAAAATTGGTCGAGTTTGGGGAGTATGATGATGCGGGTACGGCGATTCATGGCTCTACCTGCTTCGGTGAAGTTATCGGCGAGGGCATTATACTCTCCACGTCCGGCAGCGATGAGGCGGTTGGGGTCTACGCCGTATTTAGTCTGTAGCTCGCGTACTACGGAGGTCGCACGTTTGACGCTCAAATCCCAGTTGTCTTGCATACAAGCACGATTGATTTGTACATTATCGGTGTAGCCTTCGACCATGACTTCGAGTTCGGGGCGAGATTGTACGATTTTAGCAATTTTCTCCAAAACATCTCCTGCACGACCTGTGATAATCGCACTGCCACTATGGAAAAGCATCTTGTCGGAAAGATTGACAAAGACAACGGTTTTATCGACTTTGATGTCGATATCTTGGTCAGCGATACCTTTGGCGAGTACTGTAGTTAGATTAGCTGAAAGTGCAAGGTTCATGGAATCTGCCTTTGTACGTGCCGCCTGAATGAGTTGGATATACTCGTCTTTACGCTCCAATTGTGAGAGCGTTTTTTCGATATTTTCATTGGCTTCTTGTGTGAGTACGGTAATGTCTTTTACCTGCGATACTTGTTGGTCGCGTTGTACTCTGGCATCTCTGACTTGTTCTTTTAGATTCTCAATTTGCTCTTGCTTAAGCACGATTTTACTTTCGGCGGTGTTGATTTCGCCGCGTAGTTTTTCTTGTTCTTGTTTGCAGGCAGAGAGGCGTACCATGTAGTCGTTGATGGCTTCGCCACACTTATCCAGTTCACGCTCAGCTTTTTGAAGGTCAGTTTGGATAGCTGCGAATTGTTTTTTACTGACGCAGCTTGCCATGACAATTGCCATGAAGAAAAATAGAGAGATTTTTATTGTTGTATTCATAGTTTTAATTTTGAATGAGTGAATTTTGAATGTTGAGTGAAACGAAATCCCGTACTTATGTCGGGAAGTGAATGATACAAGATACTCGCTATCAATTTTTTACAAAACAAAATTCACACAATTGCCTTTTTAATAGACTTTATTGTGAAATAAAGTCCGATATTTTTAATTAAATTAAATTTATTTTTATTAAATTTTTAAATTGCTAATAATTAGGTGATTTTTTTTGAGAAAAAATTATTTTCACAAAAATAACAATTACTAATAATTTTTAATTCAAACAAAAAACGAGTGCAAAAATTGAACCGTCAGAGGGCAAAAATACTGTTTTTGACAGCTTTTTTACAAGGAGAATAAAGGTATTAATTTTTTGGTAACTTATACCACTCAATGGGACATGTAATCATGGCAATCACATGAAACCGATATTTTGTTCCTAACGGAACAAATGTGATATGTTGATTTGATTTTCCACCAATATTTTGTCCTTACAGGACAGTATTTTACGTTCAATAGCCCCGCTAGGGGCAAAATATTGGTAACAGAAACTAAACATCCTCATTTTCATTGTTCCTTTGGGAACAAAATATTTTCATGCGATTGCCATAGACATGTAATGTTACGAAAAAAGGTCATTCACCAAGTTGGTAAATGACCTTTATATATCTTTAATCTCACATCTCTTGTCTTACATCTCGTGTCTATTTTCTAATAAAATCTGAATCGCTCATCAGATACGTTCGCCTTGTCTTTGAGTGCATCAATAAGGACTGCGCTACCCAACATTTGCTGACGAGTTTGATTGTCAAGTGTATTTCTTAATGCTGTTACATCTGTGCTTGCTTCGGTTCGGTTGCCCATTTTGACAATATATACACCACCATTACCAACGATAGGCTTAGATGTTGCACCATTAGCGAGTCCTCTGATGGCTGCCGTTACTTTTGGCTCTCCGGTCAAACCTTGTGGGAAACTGATGTTGCGATTGTCCGTTTGTGTACCATTATATTGTGAAGCAATGGAAGCAAGGTCGGTATTATTGCCAACTTTAGAAGCGATACTTGCTGCTTTCTTCTCATTCATCACCTTTTGCGTAACGATAGAACGAACGGCATCAACGGAAGGCATACCCGCAGGATATACATTGTTGAGTGCTGCTACTACGTAAGCGTCGTTGTAAAATTCAACAGCATCTTCGTCATATGTGTAGACGCTGGGTGATACGTCACCGGGCTTGGCATCAAAGGCAAATTTGACGATGTTGCGAGAAGCTTCTCCGTCATCAAGGTCGCCCACTGAGTAATCGTTCACTTTGAGTCCTTCGGCTTTGCGGAGGCGTAAACCTTGCTCTTGTGCTGCTTTTTTCATAGCATCAGCAGAACGATTGTCGCGAACAAAAGCGAAAGCCTTCTGATATGCAGCGTCTTGAGTGGCTTTACTTGGTACAATATAGCGACTGATAGTAGCCACTCTTGCGCCCGTTTGTCCGGTAGATTTGACGTTGGTCACTTCAACGAGATGGACGCCGTATTGTGATTCGACTACGTTAAGTTCGCCTTTACGGGCTTCATAAAAAGCCAAGTTTCTGACCTCCGGCAAGCCGCTAAGTTGCTGGGCACTTAACATGCCTAAGTCACTGTTTTGAGCTGTACCTGCTTGTCCAAAATTGACAGCAAGCGTGTCAAAAGGTATTCTTTGGGTCAAAATCAAGTTTTTAAGACTGTCGATCGTTTTACGTGCAGCAGCGATAGAGTTTGGGTCGGCGGGATTGGCACTACGTACAATGTGCCGTGCCTGTACGGAATCCGGCACTGCGCGACGGTCAATCAGTTTGGTGATGCGGTAGAAACCATCTTCTTCGTAAGGTCCTACTACATTGCCATTGTCCAGTTCAAAAAGTTCGTTGGCTACGGTTGGATTGAGTTCGTCTTTGAGGACATAACGTGAATCGTATGTGCCGTATTCTTGTTGTACGAACTGTTCGTTTTCATTTGTGTTACGGAATTTGGTTGCCAATTCCTGTAACTCAAAACGGATATTTGACTTATCGTCATCGGTAGCTGCTACGTCGAAAACGACATATTCTACCGTGCGCGTTTCTTGGTCACTTTTGTAATCGTGTGCATTGGCATTGAGGTAATTGTTCAAATCAGCATCACTAACTTGTACATTCGCATCAGGTATAGAGGTAAATGGAATTTGCACGTAGCTAACTTCTGCCGAAGTAATCTGACCGCCTTTTTCGGCTTCTGCCAACCATTTTGGTGTATATAATGCACCGCTGACCATACTACTGAGTTTTGTACCTTTTTGTTGTAGCACAACTTGCTCTTCCAAATTACGCATAAAGTATTGCCCCTCGGTAGCCAAACCTCTGTCTTTGAAACTTTGATAGGTAGTTTGAAGATTGTTTCTGTCAATTTGTCCTGTTTGTGGGTTCATGAAGGCACGATAGACGAGTGGGCTGATATTTTCACCAACCATCAAATCATTCAATTCTGCGCCACTCACTCCAAATCCCGCAGCTTGTCCTTCTTCATCAAGGATGCTTTCAAGCACGAATTCATCCCAAACGTTTTTATTTTGTTCAAAACTGTTGACGTTCGGATTTTGACGAGCGTTGAGTCGATTTTGATATTCTTGAATGGAAATTTTCTTACCGTTGATACTACCCACATTTTGACCGCCGCCGAAAAGTCCGCCGCCACCTGCCGGTCCCGACATGTCCATGAGTAAGAAACCACCCATACCAAGCGCAATCATTACGATGAGTAACCAACTTCGTCTACGTATTTCACCTAAAAGAGCCATTTATTTTAGTTTATTAAG
>JAHDEO010000505.1 GCA_020628725.1 Saprospiraceae bacterium | reverse complement strand
CGTAATTATCAGTTAAATCCACATTATCCGTACTCCTATCCTACACACAATTTTACAATCATTTCAATCAAAAATCAAAAATCACTCCATCAAAAATCCTAAAATCCCGCTACGATTTGGAAGCGATACTGAAGAGTAGTCCTTTGAAAAACTGTATTCCGAATTAAACCAATATCGCTTTGTACTTTTAGTGGATGACCGTTGATATACTTGGAAACACCGATAAGATATTCGCGGCTTCCGGGAGCAATTTTACGCCCGATGGGGTCAACGAAACTGTACCGAAAAGCAAATTCATAATTATTCTCCAATAGATAACCACCTTGTAAATGAAAGCCTATCGCTTCGTAAAATCCCAGAGTATCATCTGATACAGTACGCACTGCAAAGGCACTGTTTGCCGAAAAGCCTTGATACTTGAATACTGCATCCGTAAGAAAAGTAAAGACGTTACTATATTGCTGATTGCCTTCACTATCAATCATAAAACGTCCTGCATTTCCTTTTTGACGGGCGGCATTATGATTGAAATCGAGCATAGCTCCTAGGGCGAGTTTGGGTTTGGGTTCGCGTTTGAAATCGGTATTGAAGACTTCGTTGAATTTGCCGAAAGGTAACACTTCCACTCGTGCCATGTATTGAAAACCGCCGTTGTTGTTGGTGACGATATTGCGCCCATCGCCGAGTGTCCAGCGCAATTGTGGGCGGATAATAAACTTATCGCCATAGCTGCCAAGTAACTGGATGCCTATGTCCCGGTTATAATTGAACATGCCGTTGAATTGGCTTTTATTGACCAATTGCATAGCAAATCCGGGCAAGAATCCTTCAAACGAACCTCTGGTTCTTTCCTGTCCAATCCAGAGGTCAAAATTGGGGTGAAACTTCCATTGGATAGCGGCATCGAGTAGGACTTTTCCGGTGTAACCCTCCTGTTGGGCGGTGGCGTCGAGACCGCTTCGGAGTTCGGGAGCAGCCATCATGGGTTGGAGGTGATAGCGGAGTTTGGGCGAATGTATCCAGCCTGTAAAATTGAGTCGTGCACGTTGGACACCTGCGTAGGAGGTCCATTCGCCGTCTTCCGTCAAGGGTTTGGACACCATAAACATAGGCTGAAACCATACGCGCAAGCGCATGTGCGCGCTCGAATCGGCTGCTGTTATTCGGATGCCATCGCCTTGTTTGAGGGTGATTTTAGCATTATTTTGGGCGTTGAGGGTGATTGAAAAGAAGAGAAAGCAAAGTAGTGAAATTCTTTTCATTGCATGTTTTTGTGTAGAAACCAGACTTCTAAAAAATGAGAATAGTCCGCTTTTCTGACCTCTTAAAAAATAAGGGGGCAAAAATGCGAAGAATTTTTGTTTTGGGGCTATGAATAAACCAAAAAAATGTAGTGAGTTACATCACTAACTGAAAGTTATTATCTAATTACGCCATAAGGGTAGAGGGTAAGATATCCTTCCATTTTTTTGCTGTTTTTGATCGTAAGTCTCGTATTTCCAACATCATCAGCGAGTGCATATAAATAGCAATACAATATGTATCTATGAATTGAAGTCGGAGGATTAGTCGAGACAGCTTTATCAATTTCTTTTAAACGTCTCTTTGATAAGACCTTTAAATCTTCCATAGAACCTCCAAAATAATTTTCACCCAATGTGAAGGAATCCAACAATAATTTTAGCTCGACAATATATTGGATGATACTTCTCTTCAATTTTATCTCATCCATTAAATCGGAAATAAGACCTAAATTTCCTCCCCATTTAGGTTGGATGACTTCACAATAATGTAAATGTGCCCATAAATTTTCCGGTGCTTTTTCCATAACTTGCCTGTAGAATAGCTTTGCATCCTTAATCCTTCCCATACCCGTGCTGTATCTTATCAACCGAGATTGAGCTTCTATAAATAGACTCGAAGTGAGTTCGTCCACTGCAAATAATCTTTCACTTGATTTTTCTTGAAACTCATAAAAACCAAAGGCTTGTTCATCCGATACATCTTTTGCATATCCATGCGTCCTTATTCTCCAAGCCTGATGATTATAAAACGCACCTAAGATTAAATTGGCAATGTTTTTATTTTTTCCTGCCTGAAAATAATCCATCAATTTACTGCCATTGAAGGAGAGACTTATGCAATCTATTACTTGAGTTAGATTGTCTGAGTTGAGCTGCAAGAATAATTCTTCAAATTCATCGTATTTCCCTCGGGAGAAAAGGCTTCTACATTTTATAGCCTCATCCAATCCCAAAGTATACTCATCATTTTTTTGTTCGTTTTTTACTCCATATGCGGTAATGATAATATGGCTTAATATCCCTCTAAGCATAATGTAAATTGTTTTCTTAAATTCTATTTTTCAGTTATTTGTCCATTGGAACTAATGCAAATAATTTCGGGATTCAACCCGTCTTTATCTCGTTTATTTCTGCCAAAAAGACCAATTTCGTAATCTTTTGGTTGTTCTATGTCCAATTCACTCGGATGAACATAAGTATACATTCCATACCCATTACCTGATACAACCCAGCCATCAGTTTTATTTAAATCTGTTGTTCCGAAATCCCCTGCTGGTCCTCCGGCGTGAACAGGTCCAAATTTTTGCATCTTTTGGAACCCTTGCTCTTCAATCTCTTTTGGGTTGGAAGTGTCCTCTATAATTATGTGAGTGCCATTTTGGAACAATATCCAATCTTTGAATTCGGGATTAATCGCTAATTTTACGTGCCTGATTAATTCCTTTTTTGTGAGTTCATAGTTTTCCATTTTCCAATCCTTTTTATCGGAATTTCCAACTGACATTAAAAGCCAAATAATAATTCCGCTGATTAAAATTCCAATGATTAACCCTTTACTAGTATTTTTCATTCAGGTACTTATGGAGGGCTTTCTAAAAAATGAAATATGTGAAGAAAATTCCCTCTGAAGCTATTAATGACGATAAAATTAACCACAACTCCTTATCTATCCAAGTAAAATTGTATATTTTTCCGTCGGGAAATAATCACATCACAATAAAGTGTATTTAAATGTCAAAAACCCACACTATCAATACCATACTTATAGCGAATAGAGGAGAAATCGCCTCTCGTGTCATTCGGACCTGCCGAAAGATGGGTATCCGAAGCGTTGCCGTATTTTCGGAGGCGGATAAAGATTTACCTTACGTTGGTGAGGCAGACGTAGCGGTACATATCGGTGCAGCGAGTCCGGCGGAGTCCTATTTAAATCAGGAAAAAATTATCAAAGTAGCTAAACAAAATGGTGCAGATGCCATACATCCCGGTTACGGTTTTTTGTCTGAAAATGCGGGTTTTGCGGAGCGATGCGCGGCAGCAGGAATTATCTTTATCGGACCTAATATACAGGCTATCAAGGCGATGGGGTCAAAATCAGAAGCCAAGAACCTGATGCAACAGCACGATGTCCCGACGATTCCGGGTTATCAAGGCAGCGATCAATCTAATGAACGTCTACGAAAAGAAGCGACAGAAATGGGATTTCCTGTATTGCTCAAAGCAACAGCAGGCGGTGGCGGAAAAGGTATGAGAATCGTCCGCAAAGCAAGCGAAATCAATGCAGCCATCGAAGCCGCCAAGCGCGAAGCACAAAATGCTTTTGGTGACGATGAAATGATTATTGAAAAATACATCGAATCGGGACGACACATCGAATTTCAGATTTTCGGCGACCAACACGGCAACGCTATACACATCATGGAACGCGAGTGTAGCATCCAACGTCGCTATCAAAAAGTCATCGAAGAAAGTCCCTCGCCGATAATGAACGACAAGCTACGCAATGAAATGGGCGCATCGGCGGTAGCGGCTGCGAAAGCACTGAATTATGATAATGCAGGTACAGTAGAGTTTATTTTTGATGACAAATCGGGCAAGTATTATTTCCTTGAAGTGAATACCCGACTGCAAGTCGAACACCCTGTTACAGAAGAAATTACGGGTTTGGATTTGGTGCAAATGCAGATTGAATCTGCGATGGGCTTACCTCTACGTGTCTCGCAGACGGATGTGCAGGCGCGAGGCTACGCGATTGAGGTCAGGCTTTATGCAGAAGATGCCGAGAATGACTTTTTGCCCGTTTCAGGTACGATATCGCGCTTTGAAGTGCCACAAGTGGAAGGGTTGCGTGTAGAGACAGCGATACAATCCGGCTCGCAGATTTCGATGTATTATGACCCGATGATTGCGAAGTTAATTGTGTGGGACGCACATCGAGCAACCGCCTTGCGAAAGATGCGCTACGTCCTACGAAATCTCGTTTGTTTGGGTATGACGACCAATCAGGATTTCTTAATTCACCTTTTAGAACATCCTGATTTTGAAGTGGGTAAATATGATACGCATTTTATCGAACAAAAAATAGACCTTAATAAATTAACAGAAAATAAAGCTACACACGCAGCTACAGCCGCACTCGCATGTACGATTTTTAATTGGTATTTAAGAGAAAAAAATAGAACACAGCTAAAATCTATTCCCTCAGGTTGGCGCAATAATTTTTACGAACATCAGCGCGATATTTATCATTTTAATGATGAAAAAATAGAAATTAAATATCGCTCTCAATACGACGAATTTGAATGTTTAATTAATGAAGAAAAACATGTTGTGAAATTTATTTTGTGTGATAATTCTACACTATCCATTGAAATTGACGGACAGCAGCAGCAATTTCATATTGTCAAAGATAAATACAACCATTTCGTCCATAATGAGTCATTTGGCAATGTAAATTTAGTTTTACAAGAACGATTGCCGAGAAAAGAAGCAGAGCGCGTTCCCGGAGAATATCTCGCACCAATGCCTTCGCAAGTCATTAAAATATTGGTAGAAGCAGGAGCAAAAGTTGAGGCTGGACAAGGGCTTATCGTCTTATCTTCCATGAAAATGGAAAATACCATTTGTGCAGAAGAAGATGGAAAGGTAGCAGAAATTTATGTAGCAGAAAATACGAATATTGAGGCGGGGACGGTGTTGTTGAAGTTAGATACGTAAAACGATTTTGTAAATCGTCAAAACTGAAGATGTAGAGAAAATTCATGAATTTTCTCTACA
>JAHDEO010000504.1 GCA_020628725.1 Saprospiraceae bacterium | reverse complement strand
GCAAAGAGTAGCATGTTTTGAAATTTATTGTGCGTTTTCATGCGTAGCGTGTGATAGGTGCGAGCACGTAACCATGCTTCCATTTCTTCTGCGAGTGCGCGTGCTACGCCTCTCTGCCGAAAGTCGGGCAATACACCACCCACCCAGCTATAGAATATGTGCGGCTCAATTTCATAACCAATTTTGAACCCGGCAACTTCATCGTCTATATCGGCTTGGAGAATAAGATGTGGACAGTTGTTTAATCTTTCGTAAAATTTTTCAATAGAATAGTGCGGTGCAAACTCCGGCACCTGCAATGTCAAGGGGTGGATTTCTTCAATAACTTTTTGATGTATATTTATCATTCCAATAAATTTGTCAATTTCAATAAAACTCAACTTACGCAATATTTTCTATACGAAAAAAGCACATTAAACTACTGAAAAACAACACGTAGAGCATGAAACAATACTCTATTATATTCGTAAATAATCTTATGAAATCACACTTAAAACGCGTTTTTCATCTCGGGATAACAGATGAGCATGATGAGGCGGAAATCCTTCGAATAAAATTACTAAATAAAATTGCTTTCTCAGTCCTTGTTATTTGCTTCATATTAGTTGTTGTGATGATGTTTGCAGGACTCTATCAACACTCAATATTAGCATGGGGTGGAATTGTTGTTGGGGCAGCAGTTCTATGGTTAGTTAGTCAATATAGGTTAAAAGCAGCATTTTACTTTTTTGTATTCACATGTTTCTTAGGAAGCATGTTAAACGTTTTTTGTGTGGGGAATGACTTTGGTCTTGAGTATACCGTGTTTTTATACCCATTTACTGTTGCCATATTAGTTGATAATAAGTTCTTTGTTAAATTCATTACAATACTTTCAATAGTATTTTTTACTGCTATTCAGGTGTATTTCATTTATTATGAGCCGATAGTAGAAACTTCTTCTCCTATTGCCCTCATCTTCTGCGGGTTCTTATCATCTATTCTTATAGGTTACTATGCCGCTATTTTTCACATCAACGAAAATTACAATTATCGCAAAAAAATAAAAGAACACATACAAGAAATTAATGCAAAAAATGCTGATTTAGAGCGATTTGCCGGTGTTGCTTCGCATGACATGAAAGAGCCATTGCGTTCTATTGCAGGTTTTGCAGAATTACTGGAAAAACAACTGACAAAAAAAGAAGGCATCACAGAGATGGAATTGAGCGCAGTCCAATACATTAACTCCACTTCTGAAAGGATGAATAATTTATTAGACGATCTGCTACAATACTCGGCAGCAGGTACCGCAGGGAAAGAACGTGAAGCAGTTAATTTGAATGACACCTTAAAAACAGTCAAAGAAAATCTGCACAAACGTATCGAAGATGCAGAGGCGGTAGTGGAATTTGATGAATTACCTACTGTAAATGCCAATCCGAGTGCTATGTTGCAGTTATTTCAAAATCTGATTTCTAATGGTATCAAATACCAACCGAAAAATACAGAGGAAGACAATGTAAATGTATTAGTAAAACACATCCCAAAGATAAACATTAAAGCGATTCAGCAAAATAAGTGCTATATCATCAAGGTCGTTGATAATGGTATTGGTATGGAAAAAGAATATCTGGAAAAGGTATTTGAACCATTCAAGCGAATCAAAAACAAAGTGAAATACGAAGGCACGGGATTGGGATTGGCAACATGCAAAAAGATTGTTGAAAATTATGACGGCGATATTCAGGTAGAATCGGAAGTAGGGCGAGGCAGTACATTTATTCTGTCATTTCCTACCGATTAACAGATTCGCTAATACGCTTTTTATCAAATCAATTTAAATAATAAAATAAATTAATATTTTCGTTTTACATCTTTTTTTAAAAAAGATGCAACCCAAATTCGACCTACTACGTCTGTATAAACAGAAATTTGAAAGGAAAGGCGAACAATACACCCACCATCACTTAACTTCTCGAAAATGCAATGGTCATTCTGAAGATCATTCATCCAATTACACCACACACTGAGTCACGCGCTGTGTATTGTTTCCCAACTTTTTATACGTACTTCAAATAATTTTTCTCAATATTTTTCATTGAGAGGTGAAACCATTATGTATACTGATAACGTGTGACTTATGCTCATTCAAATATAATATCACAATTTGAATGACTTCTTTCACTCTTCTTTTCCCTGTTGAAAACACTCACCCCTTTATATGTTGATCAATAGCTCCCAAAAGTAAGATAAAATGGGTTTGATTTTGGAGGTAGCTTCCATTTGTATAAAGTTACCTCTCTTTTAGGCAAGGGTGGCCCGCTGGAAGAGTCTGGCGGGCTTTTTTTTTCGGGTTACGGGTTACGAGTTATGTAAGTTTTTTGCTTCGCAAAAAATAACCCGTAACTCGTAACTCGCAACCCGCAACTCGCCTCACGAGTACACCGTTAACACCAACTTACGACTACCTCCGCGATTTCTGAATTCACATAAATAGACGCCTTGCCATGTACCAAGATTAAGTCTGCCTGCCGTAATGGGAATCGTTACACTCGAATCAGCAAGCGTGGATTTGACATGTGCCGGCATATCGTCAGGACCTTCTATCGTGTGTACATATGCGGGGTCATTTTCGGGAACAAGTCGGTTAAAAATCGTCTCGTAATCCACACGTACATCCGGGTCTGCATTTTCATTGATGGTGAGTGCAGCGGAGGTGTGTTTGATAAAAACATGCAATAATCCCGCTTCCGGCAGTTCAGGTAATTCTCTCATTATCAATTGAGTAATCAGATGGAAACCCCTCGAAAAAGCAGGCAGCGTTATTTCTTTTTGTGTAATCATATTTAGAAATGAGTAGATGAGTAAATGACGAAATGAGTAAATATATCATTTTATTTATTCATTTACTCATCTATTCATTTACTCATTTTGATGGTGCAAAATAGGCAATTTTCATGTCGATTGCTTTCTCATCGAATAGATTTTCATCTGTCAGAAAGCATAATTTTTCATTTGCCAGATAATTTACCAAACACAAACAAATTGCGTCCAAAATATCGTCTTTTTTGGCTTGTTTTCGTTGGGTTTCGGATAATATTTTTTTGAATAATAGAGAAATACTCGAATCATACTGATTGAGAATATTTAGTCGTTCTTCGACACCTTCAGGTGTTGATTTTTTGCTTAAAACCACTTCTCCGCCGTTGAGATATTTAAAGCACAATTCAGGATGGCTTTCTATCATCTCGATAGTATTATTTTGAATTAAAAACTCATCTACCTCCTTGATTTTCGAGCAAATATTGAAAGATTGAATGGAGATACTTTTGCCTTCTACCGATAAATTTTTCGCTTTTGCTTCTGCATAATTTTCCGCATACACCGCCTCACGCACAGGCGCATTAAACACAGTCGAACCGCGTTTACCAAGTTCACGACGTAGTGTTTGGTCGATAGTTCGCGGATGCGACAAACTCCCCAAACCTATCGGAATATCTATCAAAAATCGACGTACATCCTCATTAGCATGGACCAACTCCTCAATACGTTCCCATATCCCAAATTCATAATTTCCATCGACATGTTTGACTATTATCCACCCGGCTTTGCAGCCATCTATACCTGCATATATTGAGTTGTTTTCCTTCATTTAAGTTATTTAGAAGTCAGAGGTCAGACCATTTTCATTGTCAGATGTCAGATAATTTACTACTTTTGACATGACACTTGAGAAGTTGGATTGTTTTGATTGCTCTGACCTCTGACAGCGAAGCGTTCTGACTTCTGTCCTCTTCCATTTTATGAAACCTGAAATTCGCGTCATATTATTACTCGCTGCCTTGCTGGTCATCACACCGATTTTCCACTTAAAAACGGTCATTGATGCGGCATTGGTTCCACGTTTTTTGTGCTTGTCTATTGTATTGATTACAGGCGTTTTTTTATTTTTCAAAAAAATAGCTCAAACGAAAATCAACACATTACGCTGGTTCGATACATGTTTTTTATTGTGGTATTTTGTTGCTGCTGTTTCCCTGCTTTGGGCATTCAATATCGCTGAAGGGATATTTGCTGTTCAAAGGATATTCATTGCATTCGTGGTATATCTGACACTACGATTTTTGCTATCAGAATACGGCGAAAAAGCACTCCGTATCATCTTCATTTGCAATGTCGTATTGACGCTCATCATTTTGGGAAATATCTTCTGGGAAATGAGCAAATCACCCACTATTTTCCGATTGGCGTACAAAGAATTTACAGACATCAAAGGCTTCTCTGCACAACGCAATTTACTTTGTTCCTTCCTTTTCTTAACGCTCATTTTTAATACATTATTTACCCGACAATTAAAGCAACAAACATGGCGCATCGCTTGTTTCGGACTGATTGCTTTGCAAATTTTCATTTTACTGCTTTTTCAGACTCGCGCAGTCTACGTCGCTTTGGCGATTTCGGGTTTGTTTTTTGTCATTGGTCTTCAGCGAATTACTTCATTTTTCAATACAAAAAAAATCATTGGCTTCGCGGCAGTTACGGCAGTTTTGATTGGCTTGGTATGGGCAAGATTTTATTTTTATGATGATGACTTTGGGGTGTATTTGAAAAACTTCGATGTGCGTGAGTATCTTACTTCCTCATCTGCCAATCAGCGTTTTAATATTTGGGAAAAAACCACCTTATTAATTCAAGAAAAACCACTCACGGGGGTGGGCGCAGGCAACTGGGAAATATTTTTCCCGAAAAATGGACTAGCGGAACTTTTTTCCAAAGACAAAGACATCTTTTTCCAACGTCCACACAATGATTTTCTTTGGGTATTTTCGGAAACGGGTCTATTGGGATTCTTGGCTTATATCGGTATGTTTCTTACAGCATTTTTTGTTGGTTTTAAATCGCTAAAAAAGGCGGATGCTGATACTCGCCTGAATATTTGGATACTTTTGAGTGGTTTATTGGGCTACATTATCATCGCGAATTTCAGTTTCCCATTAGAACGAATAGAACACCAAATATGGTTGATGCTGCTGTTTGCAGTATTGTTTTTTTCTGATTGTAACGGATTACCCCGTTTTTTAAATATTAATAATCAGTGACTTAT
>JAHDEO010000503.1 GCA_020628725.1 Saprospiraceae bacterium | reverse complement strand
ACCCTGCGGTCTGCGCTTGGGAAATCTTAGGTGACCCGCCGATAGTAGATGATGGTTGCGAATTTACGGATGATTCCTACGACCCGATTACTTGCGAAGTATCGAACGTATCGAACTGTCCTGCAGGCACAACATTGAGCGATACGACTTGTGAATGTCTGACCGATTTAATAGAAGGTTGTACGAATCCTTGTGCGACGAACTATAATCCTGATGCTGATGTAGATGATGGTTCTTGCGAGCTTCCCGAAGAGCCTACCGACTTAGAGTGTTATCAAACGACAACATTCAATACTACGACCTGCATATGGGATATAGAGGGCGAACAACCCGAAGCACCTGAAACAGAGTGTGACGAAACAGCATTCTTCAATGATGCAACCTGTGCTTGGGAAATCATAGGAGGAGGCTTTGCTATCAACATGATTGAACTCAATCCGCCTTCGTGTAATGGCGAAATGGACGGAAGTATCACAGTCGATGTGATTGAAGGGGCTGCTCCTTACACGTACAGCGTCAACGGAGGTGATTTCCAATCATCAAATACATTTGAAAATATAGGCGCAGGCACATATGAGTTTGTCGTCAATGATGTCAACGGTTGCGTACTGGACAGTACAGTAGTTCTCACCGAACCTGTAATGATAGAAATTGACCTTACAGGAGGCGGAGCGTCTTGCTTTGGAGGTGATGGTACGGCTACGGTTACGGCGACAGGTGGTACGGGTGATTACACCTATACTTGGGATGATGAAAATGGACAAACAGGCGAAACCGCCGGAGGCTTAGATGCAGGACAATACAACGTCACTGTAGAAGATGCCAATGGTTGTAGTGCAACAGGCGGTATTACTATCGACAATAATTCCGACGTTTTCATCGAAAATATTGTAACTACACCAAATACTTGCGGAAGTGCAGATGGTACACTGACAGTATTCGGTAGCGGAGGTGATACACCATACACATACAGTATTGACAATGGCGATACCTTCCAAACGGATAGCCTATTCGAAGGCTTGGCTGCAGGTACATACAACATTGTTATTCAGGATAATCAAGGTTGTGAAGCCACTGCAACGGCATCGGTTATACCTGACGAGGATTACAGCTTCCCGCTTGTGGATACACTTTACATCCTCAATGGCAATCCTGAAACTGTAGTATTGCCGAATGGGGCAAATTATGACTGGTTCCCATTGACTGGTTTAGAATGTAATGATAATTGCAGCGTGGTCGATATTGTAGTGGAGGAAGAAACGGTTTATACTGTTACCGCAACAACTTTCGATGGTTGCGAGGCAACTCAAGAATTGACCGTAATTCCGATTGAAGGCGTCATTGTGCCGGATATTATCTCGCCGAATGGCGATGGAGATAACGAAACCTTCATCATGCCGGGTGTCGATGAGTACCCGCAAAATGAACTTTCAGTCTACAATCGTTGGGGAGAGCGTGTCTATCATGCTCAACCATACACCAATGCCGAACCGTGGGACGGTAAAGTAAATGGTAGGATAGTACCACACGGCGCATATTATTATATTCTGGAATTAAACGTGACAGAGATACCAACACTCAAAGGACGCGTATTTATTATAGATTAGTAGTTGGTGATTAGTGATTAGCGATTAGTGATTGGTGATTCGTTTTTATTCAATTTTTTAAATAAAACGGATTACTAATCACCAGTCACTAATCACTATGTTCACCCAAAATAAAAATAATGAAACGATTATTAGTTTTCATCTTGTCTTGTACAATGTCGTTGTCGGCATTTTCGCAGCAAGCCCCCTTGTTTTCATTGATTGATGACAATATTACGCTCATCAATCCGGCGGCATATCGTCCTGAATTTATGTTTAATGATTACAGTTTGTTTGTCAATGCGACGTATCGCTCGCAGTGGTCGGGCTTTGAATTTGCGCCTAAGACAACGCTGGTACAGGTGAGTAGCTGGCTGCCCGATTGGAGTAATTGGGATAATTTCGGTAAAACCCGCGTTGGTTTTGATTTTGTCATGGACGACATTGACCCTTTGAAGACTTATGGTTTTTATGGGCAATTTGCCCACCAAGTACCATTAAGCGACGACAATAGCCATCTTTCTTTCATCTCTGCCGGTATGAATCTCGGTTTGGTTGCTTTCAATTTGAATACCAACAACCTAACCTCGCCCGATCAATATGTGAGTAATATTGATGCTTCGAGCATGACATTTGATGCAGGAGTAGGCGTAGTTTATGGGCGATACCGTAAACAAAGTGACTATCGTTATGGCGGCAGGCGTGGTTATTTCGTGGGGCTGTCTGTGCCGCAGGTAGCAGGTATCAATTTTAATGTAGAAGACGATGGTAGAAGTGTAAATATCGACCGCGTACAACATTATTATGCTATCGCAGGCGCACAATTTGGTAGTTTTAATCAGATACTTTTTCGACCAACGGTGATGCTTAACTACACGCCCAATACACCGCTACACATGGATGCACGTCTTGAGGCGCAACCCATTGAGCAGTTTTGGTTTGGTGTAGGTGGTAGTACGACCAATAAATCACTATCTTTCCGCGTGGGTGGAATAGTGCCATTTGATAGTGATTTTGCACGTTCTTCACGGGATACGGCTATTCGTATTGGTGCGAGTTATACGCATTTTCTTTCTGATTTGTATAAACTCGGCGGTACATACGAGATTACAATTGCTTGGATGATTGATAATTACGATTATTGATAATGAATGAGTAAATGTTTTTAGTTTGAAGATATTTACGCATTTAATCATCTACTCATTGTTTAGCCACGTTGGAAATGAAGTTTCAAATTAAGCGTTTTCCACCCCCTACACCCCCGCCAGCGGGGGACATACATACGTGATGGCTTTTCGCGTAGCAAAAATCTCTCCCTTTGAGGGGGCGGGGGGAGGAAAACACGTTACCAACGCAAAACATTACAATCAGATAAAATAAAAAAAACCACGTTGGTTCTCCCCAACGTGGTTTGATATTTCCGTTATATCATTTTCTGATATTTATGCTTCGAGCCAAGTATTTTCGTGCTGCTCACCAGCTACGGAGATAGATTGACAAGAGAGTGTCAAGTGCTCCTTCGCGCCATCTTTGATGGTGATATTACCTGCATCTCTACCGCCTGAAAATGCTTCGTAATCCTCTGTGTACCCTACGCAGTATGCTTGAGTAAATTTGAGTACTTTGAGGGTTTTTCCGTTAGCGTCGATAAATTCGATTTCGCCGTCATACTTCAAATCGGAAGTAACTGCCCAACCGAAACGCTTTTCGCTACCAAGTGAACCAAGTGAAACGTTGATGATACCACCGCGAACTTCACCCGCAGGTTGACCGATATTGTCTACATTTTGGTCAAATGAGTAAGATAATGCTACTACTTCTGATTCTTCTCCGTTTGATTTGAAAAGTGCTTTAATTACTGCTGCCATGATTAGTTTATTTTTTAGACTTAATTCTGAATTTTGAATGAGTGCCTTTGATAGTTATCGGGATAAATGTTGTGATTTGTTAATTATCAAAACTCTTTTGTCGTGCAAAATTTTTCAGAATAATCTATATTAATTAGAAAAAAATGATTCGTATTTTGATTGGTTTTTAAGGCGGGTTGTCGGATTGTCAGATTATTTGATTGCCATAGGAACGACGCAAAAATAACTTTACATTTTGACTTGTTCTTTTTCCCTTATTTTTCGTTATGAAAATCCTTACGTAGCTCGGCTATGCGCGGTTTTCACGCCTCAAATAAGAA
Source organism: Saprospiraceae bacterium (assembly GCA_020628725.1). Taxonomy (GTDB): domain Bacteria; phylum Bacteroidota; class Bacteroidia; order Chitinophagales; family Saprospiraceae; genus JAHDEO01. The sequence goes on along the minus strand of JAHDEO010000503.1, from coordinate 1,325 downwards.
AAAAATAACGACGTCAAAGAAAGTAAATTTATTTTTGCCTCGTTCCATAGAGTGACAATCAAATAATCTTAACAATTGGTTACTTATGCTTCAAGCCAAGTATTTTCGTGCATCTCACCTGATACGGAGATAGATTGGCAAGAAAGTGTCAGATGCTCCTTCGCACCATCTTTGATGTTGACATTACCTGCATCTCTTCCGCCTGTGAAAGCTTCGTAATCCTCTGTATACCCTACACAGTATGCTTGAGTAAATTTGAGTACTTTGAGTGTTTTTCCGTTAGCATCGATGAATTCGATTTCGCCGTCTTTCTTCATATCAGAAGTTACTGCCCAACCGAAACGCTTCTCGCTACCGAGTGAACCGAGTGAAACGTTGATGATACCACCGCGAACTTCACCTGCGGGTTGACCGATGTTGTCTACATTTTGGTCGAATGAGTAAGATAATGCTACTACTTCAGATTCTTGTCCGTCTGACTTAAAAATTGCTTTAATTACTGCTGCCATGATTACTTAGTTTTAATAGCTTAATAATTTAGTAATGAGGGGATAATAAGTTCACTATTTCGACGAGGTTGTTTTGTTCTTAGTTTTCTTTTTGAAAATAGGAGTTATGTTGATATAATGATTGTTTTCAAGGAGGAAAATAAGGACAAAAAAGCCGTCCAAATTGTGAAATTATTATTTCGTCATTACTTAGTTTAATAATCATCAATTATCTGTAATTTGTAATTGACCTTCACCTTTATATTCTTTGTTTCTTTAAAATGTAAACACTTTTATTAGAAATTTTTTGCTGATTTATAAATTTGATTTAAAATGTGTTATCAACTAATTATAATCGAGACTCCATTTCTTGAAAGTGATATTTAAATTGTCAAAGAATCATTTCGGCGTTATGTTGTATTTTCACTTATACATTTCTTTATGTTGGATTATGTAAACACTTTTTCTTGATTAATTTTGAATTCTGAATGAGCAAATTTTGAATAATTTATTGATAATTAATTTTTTGCAAAAACAAAATTCATCATCAATTTTATGAGAAAATGATGGATTAATGATTTCGGTAAAATGTTTGTAACCGACTAATCACTATCGGATATTTTCTTATGTCATGTTCGTTTCTATACTAAAAGAATGTAACAGCTTTCTGTTTGTGACTTACACCTATACATTCTTTATTTCTATCAAATGTTAACAGTGAAAATGTGTCAATGTGCTGAAGTGTGGACGTGCTGATGTACTGATGTACTGATGTATAGACATAGATAGGGTATCCCTGTAAATTATTAAGAGGCTGACTACGTTGTAGTTAGCCTT
>JAHDEO010000502.1 GCA_020628725.1 Saprospiraceae bacterium | reverse complement strand
ACACAGTCGGAGGGTCTCTGATACTTCAGAACAATAATTTAACAAATATTGATGCCTTAAATGACAGTCTTGACATACATGGACAATTGACTATTTCAGGCAATGACGAATTGCCAAACTGTGCTGTCCAAGCTGTATGCGACCATATTAATAGTTTTGGTCCTACGGAAATTAGTAATAATGAATCTGGTTGTATGTCTATAGCAGAAGTACAGAGTCAATGTACAGACGATATTTCCTGTCTGCCTCAAGGCATTGTATTTACGAGTCAGCAAGAAATTGATAACTTTAGTGGTAGTTACCCGACTTGCTTGCGTATTATTGGAGAGGTAATTATAGAGGAAGCAACTGACGGAGACATTACAAATATAGAGGGACTTGAATCACTAAAAGCTATTAGCGGCGGATTGACCATTAGAAATAATAGTACACTCGCTGATTTAGCAGGATTGCATGAACTTAATCATGTCGGGAATCACATTACTATCACCAACAATAATTCGCTTACAGATATTGGGGCATTTCAGTTGAATAGCGATTCATTAACATTAGTAGAAATTACAAATAATACAAACCTTGCATCTTGTGATACTTATTTCATTTGCAATTATTTGAATAACAGTGGTATCGCTATAATCAATGACAACGCATCAGGTTGCGAAAGTATAAATAAAGTCCTTCAAGAGTGCAATACACCGCCCGACTGTCTGTCTAATGGTATCACATTTACTACACAAACTGCAGTGGATATTTTTATCATTAATTATCCATACTGTTATGAAATAATTGGAGACTTAACTATCGGAGGAGAGGGAAGTAATATCACAAACTTAGACGCTTTGAGTCAAATTAATATCATAGGCGGTAATTTGACTATCAACGCTGAATTATTAACTGACATTAGTGGCTTGAGTAACGTCACTGAAGTAAATGGCGATATTACTATCATGTCAACCGGATTAGAAACGCTTGATGAATTGAGTAATATTTCTAATTTCGATAAGAATCTGACTATAACAGAAAATGACTCACTGACGTCTATTGGCGCATTTCAAAATAACAATAATCTCGGTATTATAGAAATAATAGGCAATGATCGTCTTGAAAACGTTGATGAGTTTGCTGGTAGTTTAGTAGTTAGAGACTATTTAATTATAGAAGATAACAATCTGCTGAACAACCTCAGTGGGTTTCAGGAAATAAACCCACTATATCTTGATTCTCTATTTATTCAAAACAATCCTAGTTTATCAGAATGTGCTGTCGATGCAATATGCAATTATCTCGGTAGCCTCAAACCTGCAACTATCAATAATAATGGCGATGGTTGTAATACCGTAGACGATGTACTTGACGACTGCTCATTAGACTGTGAGTGTTTGCCAAACGGTATAGCCTTTGGATATCAGTTTGAAGTGGATAATTTTGCTCAAAATTATCCCGGATGCACCAAAATCTTAGGTACTGTCCGGTTTGGTTATTGGGATGATGACTATGATTGGCCCGACCATGTGAACGAAGTAGAGAATGTAGATGGCTTAAGTCATCTCACTTATATAGGAAGACTTAGGCTTGACCTCGAACATGACTGGAATGGGAATCAAGAATGCTTAAATTTTCCCAATGTAGATACGATAGGTTATATTAGTATATCGGAAATGCCTCATGAAAACTTTGAAGGGCTTAACAATCTCAAGCATATTGAAAATAATTTCGATATAGATGCAGGTGGTTGGATGGAAAGTTTTGCAGGCTTGGAACAACTCAATTCAATTGGCGGCAATTTTGATATACACGATACTTGGAATAGCGAATTAGTAGATTTTTCCGGTTTGGACAACCTCACTTATATCGGCGGAAATTTTTCAATCGAAGGTATTGATAGCTTGTTAAGTTTTGCCAACATAGAAAATCTCAGCTATATCAATGGAAATCTAATCATTGAAGATAACGTCTCCTTAACATCGCTGGAAGGCTTGGAAAACATACAAAATATCGGAGGTAGTTTAACTATCGAAAACAACCCCGAACTCTCAATATGTAGTGTGTCAAGCATTTGTAATTACCTCTTAAGCACTGGCACAGCGACTATTCAAAACAACGCTCAAGGCTGTAACGACGAACAGGAAATTTTATTTTTCTGTAACGACCCTGCATATGTCGAAGTACATACTTTTTACGACATCAATCAAAACCAAATACAAGATAATGATGAACCAAACATGGGAAGTGCAGTCATGGTAGAGCCGCAAAGTACTACGTACTATACTGATAATAATTTGTTCTATTTTCCACCCGGAAACTACACTATTTCATTTGATGAAACTGTCTACTCCGATTGGACATTGACCACGGATTCAGTTAGTTACTTTGTTAGCTTAGAAGCCTATGAGCGAGATACGATTTCATTTGGAGTATTTCCTGATGTATTGCTCTCTCATGTGCAAACATCAGTGAGTTCACCACCTGCTCGTTGTAATGAATTTATTACATTCGATGTCAACACCAAAAATCTCGGCACGACCATAGCGAGCGGTACAGTTTGGTTGGAAGTTGACGAAAATATACTTGCGACTGAGTTCATCGACATGCCCGACACCACTGTTGCGCCTAATCTTTATGGTTGGTTTTTCGAGGATTTATTTCCAAATCAATGTCTATCCCATCAAATTGATTTAAAGATACCCGGACCACCCGATTTTCCCGTGGGTGATTATCTGTTTTTTGATGCTTACGTAGATTTTGAGGATGAAAATGGCGGACAAAGTTCCCAAATCTTCACCTACGAAGCCGAAGTCCGTTGCTCCTATGACCCAAATGATAAATTGGTCAACCCCGCAAGACAAGGTGATTACACGCTATTCGATGAAAACCTCATTTACACCATTCGTTTTCAAAATACGGGGAATGATGTCGCATACGATGTCGTCATACGCGATACGTTGGATGCGAATTTGGACTTAGAATCATTCAATGTATTAGGCAGTAGTCATGTTGATAAATTACAAACGAGCATGACCACAGATGGCATTGTTACCTTTGAATTTAGAGACATTTTCTTACCCGATTCCACTTCTAATTTGGAAGGCAGTCAAGGCTATGTGACCTACATGATAAGTGCCATTGACGGATTGGCAGAAAATACGCCGATTAGCAATTCTGCGGGAATTTATTTTGACCTCAATCCGCCCATCATCACCAATACTACGCAGAATGTAATGGTGAGTGAATTGCCTGTTGTTTCTACAAACAAACCTGATGCATTGCCTGATATTAAAATTACGCCGAATCCGAGTACAGGTATTTTTCAGGTCAATGGCATCCCGCAAGGCATTTACCAAATCCAAGATACCGCAGGACGCATCATTCAAAGTGGCGATGTGAAAAACGACCTCTCTATCGACATTTCACAGGAAGCACAAGGCGTGTATTTTATCTCCTTTCAAATAGATAATGAGGTCATTACGAAGCGAATAGTTAAGTTATAAATCCATTTTTCAAACATTATCACTATCAACAAAATACGTGGGCGCAAGATAAAGCGCATTGGATTTTTGATACATTTGAATAATTGGAAATGGATAATTGAGAATGGATAACTACTATGTTTTCGCGAAGTTATCCATTATACATTCTCAATTATCCATTACATTAATGGCATTTAAAATAATCAAAGGGTTCGAGGCAGTCGTTGCATTTGTGGAGAGCTTTGCAGGCGGTGGAGCCAAATTGACTAATCATTTGAGTATTTGTAGAGCCGCATTGCGGGCATTCGATGTTGCGCTCCTCCCCTATCAAGTCAGCTTTATCCACACTTCCGACAGGCGGCGCGATGCCGTAGGCTTTTAATTTTTGTTTGCCTGCTTCCGATAGCCAATCAGTTGTCCACGGCGGACTTAAAACTGTCGTTACTTTCGGATTTTTATAGCCTTTTGAAGCAAGCGTTGCTTTGATGTCCATTTCAATAACATTCATTGCCGGACAACCCGTATAAGTCGGCGTAATGACCACTTCAACCTGCTCATCTTCCAACTTGACCTCACGCACGACGCCCAAATCCACTACCGATAACACCGGCACTTCCGGGTCTTTTACTTCTTCTAATATGTTCCAAATTTTTTCCATGTGCTGACGTGTTGATGTGCTGACGTGTTGATGTATTGACGCTTGATGACGCGTCAGTACATCAGCACAACAGCACATCAGTACATACGTTCAATTTCAACAATTTCCACTCTACGCTCGCGCGAGGCTTCGAGGCTGTAAATCGAATTTCGGCGGTCACTCAGTGCATCGCTGACGGTTTTGGGAGCAGTCGTTTCTCCGAAGGGTGTTTCGTAGAAAATTAGCTGCCCTGAATCGACGTATTTTTGTAAAGTTTTTTCGGCAAATACTCCGAAATAGTTTTTCACACAATGAATACGTCGTTTCGCCAAAATGCTATTATAATAGGTCGAAGCACGCGGACTTGTATAGCCTTTAATCGAAACCTTAATTGTATAACCTTTGTTCAATGCACTCAACAACATAGTTGCGAATACTTCCAGATTTTGATAGCCCGACCTGACCTCCCAATCAAAGAAATCTTCCACCAACCATTCTAATTGTTGCTCGTTTTGCGCGTATGCTGTTTTGTATTTTTCTTTTAAATCAAAATAACGCGAATAGGCATCCGCATAGTTTACGGTCGTGGTGGCGGCGAGGCTGCGCGGGTCAGGCTTATCATTATCAAAAAAACAAGTTACAGGGAGTAATTCCTCTAATTGTGTGATAACATTTGTTTCGGAAAATGCTGTCGTGGATGGCGGCACGTAAGGCGTCCGTGAAATGATAGTGGACGGTGACGGGGTCTGTGTCGGCGGATTTTCTTCGGGAATTTCGATTTTAATTTCGGGGGCAGTGATGAAGGTCACGGAAGGCTCGTCATTATCCGTTTCAAATGGCAATGGCTCTTCTGGCGCAAGCACCAACGTAACCGCGTAAATGTCGTTGCAACAGGCTTCATCATCATTCAAACTCAATGAGCCTGTACGATTCGAGGAGAGATAACCCGTTGAATTATCGGCATTTATCACAAAATAAACATCGTTGAAACTACTATT
>JAHDEO010000501.1 GCA_020628725.1 Saprospiraceae bacterium | reverse complement strand
CAGTAGATGAAATCCTCCTTGCGATTGCAAATATGCCTGAAATTGAGGAAGATATTGAGATTGAATACGAGGAAAAATCAACAGAAAATGAACCCACAGATTTTGTAGAGCAACTCCTAAGACACCCAAAAACCTTTGAAGTAGGCGCACTCATCAAACGGATTTGGTCGGGCTTAAATATCCCTACCCGAAGCCTTTTGCCAAGCGAACAACCACTTGGCGGCGTATCTGATTTGACAAATAAAGGCGATTTTGACCGCTTGCTGATTTCCGAATATGCCAATGATGATATTGTATTTTTATCGCGATTAGCGAATAACGAAGCTCTCTATTTTCATCGCGAAACACCACCTGCCGACAACAAATTGGAGCGCGTAATGCTGGTGGATATTTCATTAAAAAATTGGGGAACACCCAAGACAATGGCTTACGCCACCATGCTCGCGATTGCCAATCATCCGAAAACGGAAGAAGCGGAATGCAAGGCATTTGTCGTAGGTGATGTGTTTCAAAATATCAAAATTGATACAATTAATGAGGTCATCAACAGCCTCGCGTATGTGGATACTTGCTTGTATCCTACAAGTGGATTAGAAGCATTTTTCAAAGCTAAAATAACGGATTCGGGTAGTGAAGTTTTCTTTGTCACGACACCTTCGGCATTGAAAAATCCCGATATGATGAAAACCTTGACACAGTATCAATCGAATATTAATTATTTGATTACCTGTGATTTAGAAGGCAGAATTGATATTTATAAAAATAGAAAAGGAGGTAGAAAGCACTTGCAGGGGATAAAATTGCCTTTGGGGGAATTGTGGAACAAAAAACGTCAACCGAAACCGGAGAAAGAAGAGTTCTCAGGAGATGCCAATTATCCTATTTTAGTCAATTATCCAACAAGAAAAGGACAGATTATTTATGATAATTATGATGTTCCGTACATGATTACGAAGGAGAAAAAATTGCTCATTTCTCACTCAAAATTTACAGAAGAACGTAAAGGTTTTGATATTATTTATGAGGGATTGCCGATGGCACACGGTAGTTTTGCGGTCGGACGAACGAAGACGGGCGATTTGATGTTATTAGGCTATAATCCAACGGAAAAATTGGTAACGATTTGGGATTTACCTACAAAAGAAAGCAAAACTTTTCCGTTTGATGCACCGAGTGAGGGAGGAGGAAAATTCTTTTTTTATAAAGATAACTTTTATTTGCGTAGCTTAGGCACAAAGATGACGTGGAAGTTCGATTTTCAAGGAGATATGGAGTTGGTGAAAGATGGAAGTGCCGAATATGCTTTTCTCGAAAAACACAACAAAAAAGCGCAGTTGAATACACAACATCAAGCCCTGTTTGCCGATGTCAATGTTCTGAAAAATATCCACCATGTATTCATCAATCAACATGGAAATCTTGTTTTCAACAAACATGAACTTAGAGTCAATCAACAAGGTCAGATTAGAATTTCTAAGTTCAAAGGCTCGGAAAAAGTATGTATAGCTACCCGCACATCTGATAATATTTTCAAATTTGGTGACGGCAGTGAAGTAGAAGTAAATCCGAGCGGTTTGATTATTTTGAAAAGCAGTCATGCGAATTACTCAAATATCTACATCCCTTCGGTATTGGACTTGGAGATTGGTGTAGCGACAAGAGAGGTGTTTGCCGGGAATCTTTTTTATAAGAAGAAAAGAATGCAAAAAATTACGCTTGAAAGTGCGGGTTCTATGCGACGGAAAGTAGCAAAAATACTCAAGATGGAATTGGGGATAACACTTCAAAATGAAGAAGATATTGTAAATGATTTACCTCAATTTCTTGGCATTTTTAAAGGTGATAAAGCAAAACAACTTTTGGCTGTATTGGACTCGGTAGGTGCGAAAACATCAATAGAATATATCGGTGGTTTACAGACTAAAGTAAAAGCCGAGAGTTTTTTCGATACACATATAAAAAAATTCGTTCAACACATTCTCACTAACAATGCAACTTAAAATAAAACCGCATACACAGAATCAATATCCGCTAAACGCCATACTTATCAAAGGTACATCGGCGGCGGAATGGTTGCGTGAGATACAGCGATTGGATTTTTCATTGGAACGAGTGCGTGTGTATGCCGTTCCGGGTAAGACGCTTAATTCGGTGTGGGGATGTTTATTGCTTGATAATAAACCAATTACAGTAGAAAATGCAGGTAAAAACGAGTTATGCCAAATGGTCATTCCCAATTTTTTTATACCCGAACGCACGACCTATTTCCCACATATCAATCACACGGAATTAGCCTTATTATTTCCAAAAGAAATACACCTTGCGCATCCTGAAATCGGAATTGCAAGATTGGGCGAACCATTGATTTTTTCGGAACTTATCGCTCCGCCTGAGTTGCGTTCACGCATCGTGATACAGCCTGAAACAGGTGTTTTTATTCCTAAAAATATCAAAAGTTTCCAGATACACGCGGCTGGTGAGGAGATTGTTTTGCAGCAAATGGAAGGCGATTTTCCCGAAAAAGAAAATATGCCCAATAATACAGGATTGAGCATGTTTGAGCGCGGTAAATTGGCATTTTACAAAGCCTTATTCAGCGAAGGCGGCTATCTAAAAAATGACCGTCACTCGAATCTTCGCAAACGTATCGAAGCAGCAATGGCGCAAGGCGGCGCCCCGCCCAAGTGGTTGCAAAAAATGATTGATGAATACGAAGCCCTCAAACAGCGCAATCAAAAACAGGTTGATAAATTAATGGATTTGTTGGAGAAAAACCCTGCCGAAGCCCTCAAATATGCCATTCCGTTGGACGAACACGGCACATCGCGCGGCGGTAACGGTTCAGGGGCTTTGGGCTGGTCGAATTTGTGGCAAAATTATAACCTCTTCAACAACAGACCGAATGGTTGGAGGTCGAGTGGCGGTAGTGCGGATATTGGCGACCATTACTTCAAATTGCAGCAGCAATATCGCCAAACTGCCTTGAAGTTGATAGAGCAAGGTGACTATAAAAAAGCCGCTTTTGTATACATGAAATTGCTCCGTGATTACCACGCAGCAGCCGAAACAATGCGTAAAGGCAAGTACTATGAAGAAGCAGCGACCATTTATTTGAAATATGCCAAAGACAAAAGAAAAGCCGCTGAATGTTACGAAGAAGGCAAGCTCACCCGCAAAGCAATTGAACTGTATAAGGCACTCAATGAGCATGAAAAAGTGGGCGACCTATACATGAGCATCAATGAGCGCGAACGGGCATTTAAGTTTTATGAGTTGCAGATAAATGAATACTTAAAAAGGCATCAATATAGAAGGGCATCATTGATTTATCGGAAAAAAATGAATGACATGTACGCCGCACAAGCCTGCCTTCTGGGAGGTTGGAAAACAGGACATGGAGGATTCGATTGTTTAAATAATTATTTTGGCTATATTGATAATAAAAAACTATTAAAATCTGAAATTGAACGTATTTATCGTGAAGATGTAATAGATGAAAATGCTAATGTCTTTCTTAAAGTTATTCATTATGAATATAAAAAACATCAGGAAGTAAAAGATTTGACGCGCGGCATTGCCTACGAAATCATCTCGAAATATGTAGAAAAACGCCCTCAAATTATTGACTATTTAAAGAAGTTTAATCCACGCGACAGTCGATTGAATAAGGATGTTTTTCGGTATAAAAATGGGCGATGATAATTGAGAATGAAGAATTTATAATTGAAAATTATCTGATTTCCAAACCTATAAGGTTTCTAAAAACCTTATAGGTTTTCTATTTTAATATGTTGATAAATAATTCCAAAACAAATAACACCAAAAAATAGTTTCTATCACGGCTACCAATCAAATCAAAAATCATTCACTCATTCAACATTCACAATTCATTCATTGATTTAAATGCGAATTATATTGTTTACCGGCAAGGGCGGTGTAGGAAAGACCACGACGGCGGCAGCGACTGCCCTTCAAGCGGCAAAGCAAGGCTACAAAACCCTTGTCATCTCCACCGACCCTGCACATAGTCTCTCGGACGCCCTCAATGTCGAACTCACGCCCGAACCCACGCTCATACGCGACAATCTCTGGGGACAGGAATTTGACGCTTACTACTCCATGAAAAAACACTGGGGCAGTATGCGACAGATGATGTTGACGATATTCAAATGGCGCGGTGTGGACAATGTCGTAGCGGAAGAATTGTCAGTATTGCCGGGTATGGAAGAGGCGTCAGCGTTTTTGTGGATTGAGAAATATTACCGCGAAAAAAACTACGACCTCATCGTTATAGACAGCGCACCCACAGGTGAAACGCTCACGCTGCTCACCCTTCCACAAGTGACCAAATCATGGCTGACCAAAGCATTTCCCGGACAACGTTTTGCCGTAAAATCCGTAGGAAAAGTAGTGCGTCGCACAACAGGAATTCCACTGGACAAAGGCTATGAGGAATTGGAAAGTTTGTTTGATAAATTGCAAAAAATACAAGAGGTGATGCTCGACCCTGAAGTTTGCTCCATCCGCATCGTCGCCAATCCTGAACGCATGGTCATACAAGAAGCCAAACGTGCCTACACCTACCTACAATTATACGGTTATAATGTTGATGCTGTGGTAGTTAATCGTATTTTACCGAAGGGCGCAGGCGGTAAATTATTCAAAAAATATATCGCCGCACAAACGACCTATTTAGAAGAAATTGAAGAGACTTTCACACCTTTGCCTATCTTTAAAGTGCAACATTTGGGGGAGGAAGTATTTGGTTTGGATTTGTTGGATAAAATCGGCGACACGATTTACGAAGATAAAGACCCGACGACCATTTATCACAATAAAAGTCCGTTTCAAGTGGAGGAAGACGGCGATTTTTATACCATAAAAATACGCTTGCCATTTATTGATGAGGATGATTTTGAAGTAAGTAAATTTGGCGACGAAATCATCATAGATTTGAACGGACAACGCAAGAGTGTAATACTACCGCGCTTTGCGAATTTTCTGACTTTGGATAGTCATTCGTTTGAATATCCGTGGCTGGCAGTGCGATTGAAAAAAGGGTAAAATATATCACCATTCGTAGGGTCAGGTCGCGACCTGACCCT
>JAHDEO010000500.1 GCA_020628725.1 Saprospiraceae bacterium | reverse complement strand
TTGCGATGTATTTGGCGTTCCTTCTCCCAAAAGCGATATGGATGGCAGCAAAGTAGGTGCAGCATTTTGGAATGATAAGGCACTTGATAAAATCGCCGAGTATTGTGAAAAAGACGTGCTTGCTACCGCACAAGTCTTCCTAAAAATGGCACGAAAGCCGAGTATTTTAGAAGAAAACGTACACGTTGTATAAACGTAGCACGGTGCTTCCAGCCCGTGCATATACTGTATGAAAATATCTTACTAACCTATCGCGGCACGGGCTGGAAGCACCGCGCCACGTCGGATACGCCATTCACATGAAAAAAGCATTAACCATAGCGGCTTTTGACCCTAGTAGCGGAGCAGGCATTACGTCTGATATCAAAACAATGGAAGCGCATGGCGTGTACGGGTTAGGCGTGTGTACAGGTGTCACAGTGCAGAATGATGTTAAATTTAAATACGTAAGTTGGATAGAGAAAAGTATTATTATTCAACAAATTGATGTGTTATTTGAGCGATTTGAAATTGATTATGTGAAAATTGGTTTAGTGGAGAATCTGGAAACGATTGCAGATATTATTTTTCATTTAAAACAAAAAAACAATCAAGTGTGTATTGTATGGGACCCCATTCTGAAAGCCAGTGCAGGCTTTGAGTTTCACAATAAAATAAATCTTAATTTACTCAAAAAAAATTGTAAAAATATTTATCTCATTACACCTAACACAAATGAATTTGAACAGCTTTTTGGCAACAAAAATCCACAAAATGTTGTTCGGGAATATAATTGTAATCTCCTGCTAAAAGGTGGACACACCGAAGGAGATACCGTTGTAGATATTTTATTTACAAATCACAAAATACATCATACCAAACAGTTACGCTCAAAGCGTGACAAACACGGCACAGGCTGCGTCTTATCAACAACTATACTGACCAAACTCACTCAAGGTAAATCGCTGCCCGATGCGTGTCGGGAAGCACAGGACTATATTGTCCGTTTCATCAATAGCAATGATAGTCATTTGGGGCATCATGACTATTGAAGATTAAGTGTAAGTATAAGTTTAAAACATCTGTTTTGGCTTCGCCAAAACCTACATTTAAACTTAAACTTCATCTTTCCCGTATAGCTATCGGGATAAACTTAACTCAGACAATGCAAAAAACAATAGAACAATTACAGTACATTACTCACGCCGCTCCGTCACTTACACACTCACAACTCGCTGAAGCTGCCTGCAAAGGCGGCGTAAAGTGGATACAACTCCGTGTAAAAGACCAACCTTACGATAAGTGGCTTGCTATCGCTCAAGAAACCAAAACAATTTGCGATAAATACGGCGCGACGCTCATCATCAATGATAGTGTGAAAATCGCTCACGAAGTCAAGGCACACGGTGTGCATTTGGGCAAAAAGGATATGTGCCCCACCGAAGCTCGCCAAATACTTGGTGACAATAGTATTATCGGTGGTACGGCAAATACTTTTGAAGACGTAAAAAAAGCATGTGAATGCAAAGTGGATTATATTGGCTTAGGTCCTTACCGCTTTACAATTACTAAAGAAAACCTAAGTCCGACACTCGGATCGGAAGGTTATTCCGATATTATTCGCGCTTGTAAGGAAAATAACATCAATGTACCTATCTTTGCCATCGGTGGTATTCGTGTAGAAGATGTTAAGGAAATCATGGCAACCGGTGTACACGGCATTGCCGTAGGTACAGCTATTGGGTTTGGTGACACAACGAATAATGCCAAAAGATTTACTCAAGGGTTGACGGGTTACGAGTTGTCGATAACGGGTTGATTTTTTTCGCCACGCGGAAAACAATACGTCTACATATTAATACACGTCAGCACATCAGCACTCAATCATGTTGCAAATAGCAGACAGAACGTTCAATTCCCGTCTATTTACAGGGACAGGGAAATTCAGTTCCAATCAAGTGATGCGGGACGCGCTGCTTGCTTCCGGTTCTGAATTGGTCACAGTGGCATTGCGCCGTGTAGATATGAAAAATAAGCAGGATGATATTCTGCAACATTTAAAGCACGAACAATTTTCGTTATTGCCCAACACATCAGGTGTGCGTAATGCGAAAGAAGCCGTATTTGCTGCCCAACTCGCCCGCGAAGCGCTCGAAACGAACTGGCTCAAACTCGAGATTCACCCTGACCCAAAGTATCTCATGCCCGACCCGGTAGAGACACTAAAAGCTGCGGAAGAGTTGGTCAAACTCGGCTTCATTGTGCTACCTTATGTACATGCCGACCCGGTGCTTTGTAAGCGACTGGAAGAAGTCGGGACGGCGGCGGTAATGCCGCTCGGTTCTCCGATTGGAAGTAATAAAGGTTTGGTTTCGCGTGATTTTTTACGCATAATTATCGAACAAAGTAGCGTTCCTGTCGTAATAGATGCAGGGATAGGCGCGCCATCTCATGCTGCCGAAGCCCTCGAAATGGGGGCAGATGCCGTATTGGTCAATACGGCTATTGCTGTTTCTCCTGACCCTGTGCGTATGGGCGAAGCCTTCAAACTTGCCGTTGAAGCCGGACGCATAGCGCACGAAGCCCGACTCGCACAAACTTCTTCCCACGCCAACGCCAGCAGTCCTTTGACTGCGTTTTTGGATTAGAGGATGTTTAAAATTTGTTCAATCTGAAAATCAGTAGCTTGTGGTTTTGGTGAGGCGTCAAAGAAGGCGTTTATCGAGATAAGCAACTGATTTGACGTGAAGCCAAGTTCACAAGATATTGTTTTTCAGGAAGAAGAAATTTTAAACATGCTCTTAGTATTGTAGTGTCGTAGTAGCGTAGTGTTGTGGTGCTTTCATCCATGTAAATAACGATAATATCACGACACAAAAACACTACAACACTATTTTTTTAACACACTTTTCACGCATTTAAATTTCATCGTCTTCAAAAAAAACATATATTGCGTAACAAAACAAATCTAAAAATCCTTAAAATAAAAAAATATTAGCATATGAAAAAAGTCTTACTCTTCCTTTTATTCTTTGCAGGTATTCAAATTGGCGTTACACACGCACAATGTGAGCCTGACCCGCAGTATGCAGAATCAGACGCAGGAGTGTATCCTTTGCCTGACACAGTAGGTTCGCCCACCTCTTCACTTCCAATGGGTTTTGAAAATCAGCCTTACGAATTGCTTTTTACTGCTGTCGTACCGGATTCGATTATGCTTGAATTGAATCCCGGACAGCCGCCACTTAATGCAGATTTGAGTGAAGTTATTATTGATGAGGTGATGGGTTTGCCGCCGGGACTGGATTACGTATGCAATCCTCCTGATTGTATATTTCCTGACCAATCACAAGGTTGTGTGCTGGTATCGGGTACGCCCACGCAGGCAGGCACTTACTTCCTGACAGTGAAATCACGGGTTGGTGTTGGAGTAGCTCAGTTGCCTGTAGATTTTCCGGGCGCATTGGTTGGTGGTGAATATAAAATCATTATCGACGAAGATATTGCTGTTGATGCCCCGATTGAAAATGTGATTGGTTTGGGACAAAATATTCCAAATCCATTTAGCGATGTCACCGAAATTCAAATTGATACCAAGCAATCAGGTGTATTTGAATTTAAGGTCTACAATGTTATTGGAAAATTACTTCATGAAAGAGAGGTGACACTTTCAGCAGGAAATAATACGATTACATTTAATGGTAGCAAATTACCTTCAGGAATGTATTTCTACTCTATAGGACAAGGAAATGATAGAGTAACACGTAGAATGGTTGTACATCGTCCGTAGGGTTAATTTTGAATTTTGAATGAATGAATTTTGAATGCTATACATGTGTTATTCAAAATTCATCCATTCAAAATTGGTAAAAGAAAAAGCGGTTTCAAAGTTGTCTTTGAAACCGCTATCATCTAACTAACCAATCACAAATTGATTTCACAAAATTTAAAATCTAAAAAAATCTAACTCTTTATAAAACCAATTTATAGCATAACACCAAAGACCGTGCCTTGTTGCGAAAATTCGATGAAAGACGTGTTTTTTCTGTTAGAATAATGTCATAATTCGATAAATGATTCTTAAAATATAAAAAAACGCATATATCATTCCTCATCAATATAGTTACCCAATCCTCTTTCAAATTTATTCATCATGCGTTTTCGCAGTCGTTCCGGTTTAATGACTTCCATCCCTTCTGCAAATCCAAATATCAATCGTTCCAGTTCAAAATTCAGCACCACTTCAACACTAATAATTACTCCTTTTTCATTCATTTCCAATACTTTCTGTGTATGATGAAGTGGTTTGGTTAATACATAAGGTGCGTTGTATTGGTCAATAAAAATTTCGACCGTTTCTACTTTTGAGCCTTCATTTACAGTGACGCCAACGGTGTGTTTATAATGCGTTGTGGGGTTAAAATCTTCATTTTCGATGTAAGGGACACTCTTATCGGGTTGAATATCTTCAATTCTATCCAATGCCAAAGTCATAATATCGCGCCGCTCGCCTTTCACTCCCAATAGGAACCAACGATTATTAAATTCTTTCAACAAATAAGCATGAAACAGAAATTCCTGCGGCAATTTCGCTTTGAATGATTGATACTTGATACGCAATACACGCTTACGCAAAATGGCTTGATACAATTCATCAAGGTAAGACAGTCCTTTGAGGTTTTCGTTTTTTTCAAAGTCAATAATCGGTCTTTGTTTGGTCTTTTGCGTATGTACGTGATCTTCCAGCTTCTGCACCATCCCATCCAATTCCCGAAAATGTGAAAATCCTTTGAATTGACGCAGCAACTCCACCACTTCTGTCAACTTACCCAAGTCTTGTTCTGTTAAGGGAATATTCGTAATACTATAATTTGGGTCTTCGTAGGTGTAGTATTTTTTTTCAAGGACAATAATCGGCGCATTATAGCCGAGTTTGTCGCTTCGCATCATTTGGATGTCGGCTTGCACGGTGCGTTTACTGACGCCTTTATCAATCCCTTCATACTCATACAAAGCATCCGAACATGCATCAATCAAATCCTCCAAAGTCCACTTACGAAAGCGGTTTTGCAGACATTTATCTATCGTTTTATAACGAATTAGTGCGTTACGATTTACGGGCATAAT
>JAHDEO010000499.1 GCA_020628725.1 Saprospiraceae bacterium | reverse complement strand
CAACGGCTTTGGTCGAGTATTTTTCCCATAGCGGATTGCCCTCTTTCGGATAGTAGGACATCGCCATAATGGTGCGTCCGCCTTGCTTCACGCCTTGTGCATCCCAAAGGAATTTGCGCGAAGATGCCCAGCCGAAATCGCGTACATTTTTGGCATGAAACGTCCACGTTTTTTTCTTGTCGCTCTTCTCCGATTCGTTGTCTTCCGCCTCGTCTTGCGTGATAATCATGACGGGTTGGTCAGCGTTTTTGGCTTGGTCGAGTCGCTTGCGTTGGTTGGCGGTGAGTACCTTGTTGGCGTTTTGCAATTCGCCCGTCGAAGCCACCACATGGTCGGCAGGTACGGTGATGCTGACTTGGTAATCGCCAAAGGTGAGCGCGAACTCGCCGCGTCCCAAGAATTGTTTGTTTTGCCAACCGTTGACCATATCGTACACACACATACGCGGGTAAAATTGAGCAATCGTATAGAGGTAATTATCGTCTGCGGCAAAGTATTCGTAGCCCGAACGTCCGCCGATTTTCATACGGTCATTGATATTGTACCACCACTTGATTTTGAAGGTAAATTTACCACCCGACGGCAACACCGAGGGCATATCGACACGCATCATCGTCTTGTTAATCGTATAGGGCAAATCGCCGCCGCGAGCATCCTTTACATGGTCAATTTTGAAGCCGCCGTCGAAAGTCGGCATCAGTCGTTTAATCTGACTCAGGCTCGCGTCTTCATCAAGGCTCGATGTGCGTATTTTATGTGAATCCGAATCCAATGCGCGGACGTTTTGGTCGAGTTGTACCCACAGGTATTTGAGCGCGTCGGGAGAGTTGTTGGTATAGGTAATGGTTTCTTCGCCATAGATAATTTGCTTATCATCGTCGAGTTCGAGGTTCATTACGTAGTCGGCTTTTTGTTGCCAATACGCATGTCCGGGCGCACCCGATGCCGCACGATACACATTCGGCGTAGGTAATTCCTGACCCAATTGGCGGAATTTGTTGGTGTTGGTATTGTCTTGCGCGGTCAACCCACATATTAGTAGGAAAGATAACGCAAACGTTAATGTAATTTTTATAGTTTTCATTATTTGTAAATATTTAAATTGAACGCGAGTGAAACAGAATTAACCGATTGTCGCGGATTTTGTTTGATTAAAAATTATGTAAAAGTATGTATTTTTGGGGAATTTTTAGTTATTCGGAGGGAAATGGTATTGTTAGCTTCGGACGGATTTTTCTTCTAAATTTTATTTCCCCTTTAATACGCAAATAGACTGCGTACTTGTTATTTATCTTTGCAAAATAATTTATTTAAAACTTACATCAATTAGACAGAATTTAAACACAAATAACTAATTATCAGTGTTTTAAAATCTTAAATTCTAAATCATGAAAAAAGAACACCTAATAACAGGAGGAGGATTAATACTTCTATTCATAATAATCTATTTTTTTACAGAAAAACAAAAAAGAGAAAAAGAGCTTGACAAAAGCCGAGAAAGAGAGAGTCAACTTCACAAGGAAAATTCCGCACTTAAAAATATGATGACAGATTTAACAAATGAAGTTGAAGAAATAATTGAAAATAAGGAGGAATTATCGGGTGATGTAAAAAGTCAACTGAAAGCACTGATTGACAAATACAAAGATATAGATCAAGAAGTTACAAATGAACTTACAAGCATTTCGTTATTACTTGAGATTAAGGAAGAAGTGAAAGCAATAGCCGCTTTGACAAATGTTATAGAGAATTTGTTAAAAAAAATATACGTAGATGATCCAGAGTTGAAGCCAAATGCTAAATTGTTTGCTTTAATTGACCATGCAAAGAAAAAACATCTTATTGTATCAGAAGAATATCACTTTTTGTATGCTCTAAAACAAATTAGAAATGAGTCAGTTCACCAGTTAGCTGTTAGGAAAAGTCGTAATATTGTCGAAAGTTCTATATTAATAGGGATAACTATGATATTCAAATTGGCGATGAGAGTAAAGAACTAAACGAAAAGCCCTATTATCATCGTAGAGAACAAATAAAAGTAATGATTGAACTTGTAAAAAAAGAATTATTTAATAGCAATGCAGATAAAGAGATAATTCGCTGTTATATGCCCATTGACGACGAAGTTACCCTTGAAATCAGAAGGTGGAAAGATAACTCAACAGAAATTGAACTGTCTGAATATTCAAACTTTAAAAAGTTACTCAAAAGATTAGGTAATAGCAAACTTGATAGTCTTATTTCTTATGAAGGCGAGAAAATGCAAGTCAGACTTTCTTTATTTTCAGATGAACTCTATCACTGGGAAAAATTATTTTTTTCAAGCCAAGCAATTTATGTAGAGAACACAAAAGATATTCAAAAAATTTATTTTACATTTTTCTTATTTAATGAATCTTCGTCACAATGGACATACAAGTATTCTCCAAACTATTTTTTTAGTGAATTCTCCAATATAAATCATGGCAAGGTAAATATTATTGATGAATCTAATAACAACTATGGATACCAATTTACATTTGAGTTAAAAAAAGAATTTATAACCACTTTATCGTCCTCTTATAACGAACTAGTAAAAGCCATTTATGAAATAGAACAAATATTGTATAAACGCCTTGCAAGTTTCACTTGGAAAGAAGAATATCACACCGACGAACCCAAATTCACAAAAGAAGTGATGATACCTTTATTAAAGAAAATGAAATATAAAAAGGTCAGGTACACTCACGGCAGAGAGGAGTACGGCAGAGATGTCATTTTTTCAGAAATCAATAAATTCGGCGAGGAAATATTTTACGGCATTCAAGTAAAAGCCGGAGACATCAGTGGCGGTGCCAATTCTCAAATAGACACTTTGATAGCTCAATTGGACGATGCTTTCCGTATGCCCTTCAAGTTATTGGGCGATGACCACAAACGTTATCTCTCCTTTTTCATCATAGCCATTAGCGGACATTATAAGAAAAATGCCAAAAAGAAAATCTTAGAAAAAGTCCCTCAAGCGTATAAGCCACACGTCTTCTTTTGGGATAAAGACAGCATCGAAGACTTGACAGGTACTTATTGGAAAGCGGATTAGTTAAGGATATACATTTATGTTGTCATCATTCCTTAACTTTGCAAAAACACACATATCATTTTCATAAAAATAAACCATGCAAAGAAAATTCTACATTCCATTTGGCGAAGCACCGTCACAATCTATTGATTATTTACTGGGCATCATTTACGATGCACGTTCTGTCACCTTGCGATTGACGGAGGGCATTAGCAAAGAAGAACTACATTGGCAATACGCCGAAGGTTGGAATACCGTCGGGGCATTGCTGTCGCATATTATTTCGTGTGGGCATCTTTTCAGAATTGTTTTTGTAGAAAACAGGGAAATGACCGAACAGGAAAAGGCGGAAATTACTCCCGGCTTGGAAATGGGCAAATATATTCCCGACCTCATCACCGACCAACCTATCGAATATTACATCGAAAAAATGGCGGAAGCCACCGACCTACTCATCAAGGCAATTAATCAATTGACAGAAGAAGAATTTCATGCGCGACGAGAAGGTTACGACAAGGAAACGGGTTGCAATCTGGCTTGGGTGCTATACCACCTTGCCGAAGATGAGGTGCATCACAGAGGACAGATTAGTTTGATTCGGAAATTGTATCGACATTTGAATACGTAAATATTGTCGGCAGTTGGTCAGTCCGCAGTCCGCCGCTATTACGCAAGCAATTGTTTCACGCTAAAGCGGCGGACTGCGGACTGACAAACTGCGGACTTCTCAAAACAACTCCAACACATCATCCTTCAAATAATCATTCAAAATTCGAGGGAAAGCATAACGGTCAAAATCAGCCCGTGCCACTTGTACAAAGCCGTATTTTTCTCCATCGAAATCTTCATCCAAATCAATCTCGACAAATACCGCGATAATTTTTCTGTGGGTCAATGTTTGGCTAAATGGACGCGATATTTTTTTTGTGTGATACTTTTTTTTCGGAAAGAAGGTGAGCCATTCATTCGTTTTTTCTAATTCGGAAAGCGTCAGCGTTTTTTCTTTTTCAATAATTGGAAAATCATATAAATTCTGCCAAATATCGCCCGGACCGCGTTTGCGAAGCCATACTTTTCCACCTTCATTCAACACCAAGTAATGAAAATAACGGGTTATCTTTTTCATTTTCTTGGACTTGATAGGAAGCAAATGCACGGTATTCTCCGCGAATGCCACACAGTTATTTTTCATTAGACAGGAAGCGCAAAGCGGCTTTTTTGGCATACAATGTGTTGCCCCAAAATCCATAATCGCTTGATTGTATGTCGCCGGATTTTTTTTATCCAATAATTCATCCGCCAATGCTGCAAACAACTTTTTCCCTTGCGTCGTATCTATTGGTGTTTCCTCTCCAAAATACCGCGACAACACGCGATATACATTCCCATCAACCACCGCATGAGGCAGGTCATAGGCAAACGAAGCTATCGCCGCCGCCGTATAATCGCCCACGCCCTTGAGCGCACGAATACCTGCGTGCGTATCGGGAAATTTTCCATCCAAGTCATACGCGATATGTTTGGCAGTAAAATGCAGATTTCGCGCTCGCGAATAATAACCCAAGCCTTCCCACATGCGCATGACTTCATCTTCGGGTGCGTCAGCCAGATCGTGCACGCTTGGGTATCGCTCACGGAAACGCTCAAAGTATGGCAAGCCCTGTTCGACCCGCGTTTGTTGCAAGATAATTTCCGATAACCAAATCAAATACGCATCCTTCGTATCTTTCCACGGCAAAGGGCGATGGCTTTCGGCAAACCATTCTAATAGGTGCTTGGTGAATTTTTTCTTTTGCATTTTTGTTACTGTACAAGCGATTCCAATCGCCATGTTTATTCAAATTGACAGGACATGGCGATTAAAAATCGCCTGTACGGGTGCAAAAATCGCTTTATTCCCGTTTAATTTTTATTTCAAATCAATTTTTATCATAAAAACAATATTTTTGCACCGTAACGGCGACTTGAGTCGCCGATTGAAAACTGGCGACTCAAGTCGCCGTTACGATTAAACATGGCAAAACAAGACGATAGCTTTAAGAAACTGGTATCACACTGTAAAGAATACG
>JAHDEO010000498.1 GCA_020628725.1 Saprospiraceae bacterium | reverse complement strand
AAAAAAACAGGTGATGGATGGGTACAACAGGATGAACTCGAGGGTCCATTCAACTTAGATGGCGTGCATACAGGACATGGTACGTACTCTTCTGATGGCAATGCTTTCTACTTTACGCGCTGTCCTTCTTTGGATAATAATTTGGTGAAATGCCAAATTTACTATAGCCAAAAACAAGGAAATGATTGGACCACACCTGTCATGCTCGGTCCTGAAGTCAACAACGAAGGTGGAGAAAGCACGACACCTATCATCGTAAATTTTGATGGGGAAGAAAGACTTTACTTTACCTCAGATAGAGATGGTACAGTCGGTGGAACGGATATTTGGTACGCTACAATGGTCAATGACAGCACCTTCACACAAGCTGTCAATCTTGGTAGAAATATCAATACCGTTGGTAATGAAACTACGCCTTATGTTGCATTGGACAGAAATGAGTCTTACCTGTATTTTAGTTCTGATTATCATCCGGGATTTGGTGGTTACGATGTATTTCGTTCATTGCTTGACGGAGGTAGTGTAGGCGACCCCGTTAATTTGGGCAATAAAATCAATACCGGTGCAGACGATATGTACTTCATTATGAATGAAGACCAAGACGAGGGTTTCATCGTATCCAATCGCGGAGGTGCTACGCATGTAGACAATGCCACTTGTTGCGACAATATTTACCGCTTCGAACCTGTGCCGCCAACACCACCTGCAATTACAATCAAAGGTACAATTTGTGATGCAGATGACTACAAAAAGCCACCACTCGAAGGCGTTGAAATTCGCTTATACGATGTGACGACAGGTGAAGATATTTTGGTAGAAAGAGCCGTTTCCAATCCTGAGTATAAATTTGAAGGCTTGGAAATTGATAAAGATTACGTGTTGATTATCGACCAAGAAGGCTACATTCCTGTGGAACAACCTGTCAGCACAAGAGGTATTGAAGACGATAAAGTCATCACCAAAGACATCTGCGTATCGAAGACCGGTATGATGGTCAATGGTACGGTCTATTCGGATGATGGTACAGATGTAGAAATCCTGCCGGGAGCTACCGTTACGCTTTACGAAGTGATGGAAGACGGTACATTACGCGAGATTGAGTCAGTCATTTCCGATGAAAATGGTAATTATTCTTTCTTCCTTCCTGAAGGAAAAGATTACCGCATCGTAGCGCGTAAAGATTGCTACCTCAACACCAGTACAGAGGATTTCACAACGAAAGGACTTGACACTCAAACGACTATCAATCGCGACATTTACATGAAATTGGATGCGCCGATTACCTATCGTTTGGACAATATCTACTACGATTTCGACAAAGCGACATTACGTCCTGAATCTATCGTAGCATTGGACAAATTGCTCCGTTTGCTGTACGATAATCCACAATTGGAAATTGAGCTTTCTTCACACACGGATAGTCGCGGGGGTACGCGCTACAACCAAAAACTCTCTGAGCGTCGTGCCAAGAGTGTTGTCGATTACCTCATTACTAAAGGTATCACGCCACAGCGTATGAAGCCTGTTGGTTACGGTGAGTTAGTGCCTATCGCACCAAACGACAATCCTGACGGTTCGGATAATCCCGAAGGTCGTCAGCTCAACCGTCGTACTGAATTTAAGATTATTAGTAAATCACCTTGTTATCCGGGTGGATATTCGCCGAAATCGAAGAAATAAGACGATTATATAGAAAGAATAATTAGTAACCACGTAGAGAAAATTCATGAATTTTCTCTACGTGGTTTTTTATTTTGGAAAATCATCAACAAAGCAAACATTTATTTAAAATAATTCTAAAAAAAACATTTCTATCCGAAAAGCCCGAACATCTATTAGCTTCATAGTGTATAAATAAGTAGATTTGTGGAAATGAATTAGTTCATGGTTCATAGTTCATGGTTCATAGTTGGCGGTATTATCCCTCTTTCAACTATGAACTATGAACCATGAACCATGAACTGCAAGAATTAATTATGTGGCTAATCAATCTACTTACTTCCTCCATCGGGAAGAAAGTCATCATGAGTCTTACAGGCTTATTTTTATGTAGTTTTCTTATTGTGCATTTACTTGGTAATTTGCAACTGCTTTCTCCTGATGGTGCAGCGTTTAATGAATACGCTAAGTTTATGACCAGCTTCACGCCCGTCAAAATAATTTCTTACGGACTGTACGCTATGATATTGCTACATGCCGTATTAGGTATTGCGCTGTGGAGTCAAAACCGAAAAGCGAAAGGAGGCAAATATGCAGTTCGCACTACCAAAAACAGCACATTTACAGGCAGAAATATGGCGTTGCTCGGCTCTATCATGTTCATCTTTATTGTATGGCACATGAATCAGTTTTGGGCTGCTATGAAATTTCGCCTCGACCCTGACGCAGTAACAGGACTCAAAGATGTACACGCCGAAGTAGTCAATGCGTTTTCTATTTGGTGGGTCGTCGTTTTATATGTGATTTCAATGGTAGTCGTTGGATTGCACCTACATCACGGCTTCCAAAGTGCCTTCCAAACATTAGGCTTGAATCACAAAAAATATACCCCACTCATCAAAGGATTCGGAACAGCATTTTCCATCCTCATCACCATTGGGTTTTCTATTATTCCCATTTGGATGTATTTTAATAACGGATAATGTACAATGCATAATGGATAATGATTAATTTTTAGTTTTCGCTACGCGAAAGAAGAGATTATTCATTATCCATTATCCATTATCCATTAATAATATAAACATGGCATTAGACAGTAAAGTACCTGCCGGAGCATTAGCCGAAAAATGGACGAATTACCGTTCGAGTATGAACTTAGTCGCGCCGAATAATAAGCGTCGAATTGAGGTCATTGTTGTTGGGACAGGGCTTGCGGGAGCATCCGCAGCTTCTACACTCGGCGAATTGGGCTATAACGTAAAATGTTTTTGCTTCCACGATAGTCCGCGTCGCGCACATAGTGTTGCTGCACAAGGCGGTATCAATGCCGCGAAGAATTATCAAAACGACGGTGATAGTGTATATCGCCTGTTTTATGATACGATAAAAGGTGGTGATTATCGTTCGCGTGAAGCGAATGTACACCGCTTGGCAGAGGCAAGTGTGAGTATTATCGACCAAGCCGTAGCGCAGGGTGTTCCTTTTGCACGTGAATATGGTGGGTTGCTAGCAAATCGCTCCTTTGGTGGCGTACAAGTGTCGCGTACTTTCTATGCGCGTGGGCAGACCGGACAGCAGTTGTTGTTGGGTGCATACAGCTCACTTTCCCGTCAGATTTCGACTGGTAGCGTGAAGATGTATAATCGCCATGAAATGTTGGATGTCGTCAAAGTTGACGGTATTGCGCGAGGCATTATCACACGTAATTTGTTGAACGGAAAAATCGAACGCCACGCAGCACACGCAGTCGTACTTGCTACGGGTGGTTATGGTAATGTCTTTTATCTCTCCACCAATGCTATGGGGTCGAATGTAACCGCAGCATGGCGAGCGCACAAGCGCGGGGCGTATTTTGCGAATCCTTGTTATACGCAGATTCACCCGACGTGTATTCCGGTTTCGGGGCATTATCAGTCGAAACTAACGCTGATGTCTGAGTCGCTGCGAAATGACGGGCGTGTATGGGTGCCGAAGCGCATGGAGGATGTCATTGCTATCCGCGAAGGCAAACTTTCTCCGGTGGATATTCCCGAAGAAAATCGTGATTACTATTTGGAGCGTCGCTATCCGGCTTTCGGAAATTTGGTGCCGCGTGATGTAGCTTCTCGCGCTGCGAAGGTAGCATGTGACGAAGGATTTGGCGTGAACAAATCAGGCTTGGCAGTGTTCTTGGACTTCGAAGCAGCGATTGAGCGTTACGGAAAAGCCGAAGCACTCTCGAAAGGTATCGCCAATCCAAACGGCGAAGTCAAGAAACTCGGTACAGAAGTCGTAGCTGCCAAATATGGCAACCTCTTCGACATGTACGCCAAAATCACGGGCGAAGACCCTTACAAAACACCGATGAAAATTTTCCCTGCCGTACACTACACAATGGGCGGTTTGTGGGTTGATTATAATTTGGAGACGAATGTAAAAGGTTTGTTTGCAATTGGTGAGGCGAATTTCTCTGACCACGGCGCGAACCGCTTGGGCGCATCAGCATTGATGCAGGGCTTGGCAGACGGTTATTTTGTATTGCCATACACGATTGGAGAGTTTTTGTCTACGCAAATTCGTGAACCGAAAATCAGCACTGATTTACCGGAATTTGAGGAGGCTGAACAAAGCGTACGCAGCACACAAGAAAAATTACTCGCTATACAAGGCAATACGCCTGTGGAAGATTTCCACCGTCGTCTTGGTTTGATTATGTGGGAATACTGCGGTATGTCGCGTAATGCAGAGGGCTTGAAAAAAGGCAGAAAAGATATAGCAGCATTGCGTGAGGAGTTCTGGAGTGATGTCTTCGTTCCCGGCACTGCAAACGAGTTTAATCCCGAACTCGAAAAAGCTGCTCGCGTAGCCGACTTCATCGAACTCGGTGAATTGATGATGGTAGATGCCCTCGACCGCAACGAATCTTGTGGCGGACATTTCCGCGAAGAATATCAATCCGAAGAAGGAGAAGCAAAACGCGATGATGCCAATTACACTTACGTGTCTGCATGGGAGCATACGGGCGTAGGCGCAGACCCGGCTTTGCATAAGGAAGAATTGGTATTTGAGAACGTGGAGTTGAAGACGAGAAGTTATAAGTAAAAAGTAACACAGGCTTCCAGCCTGCACGATATAAACGCGGTTCAGGCTGGAAGCCTGTGCTACTTTAAAATTTCAAATTATGAAATTGACATTAAAAATCTGGCGACAAAAAAACGCTGCTGATAAGGGACATTTCGACATCTTCCAACTCGATAATGTGACTGATGACATGTCATTTTTGGAGATGTTGGACGTACTGAATGACAAAATATTGAGAGAAAAGAAAGACCCGGTAGCGTTTGAACATGATTGCCGTGAAGGCATCTGTGGGGCATGTAGCATGGTCATCGACGGGCAACCGCACGGACCGATGCAGGAAACCACAACCTGCCAACTACACATGCGTAAATTCAAAGATGGCGATACGATTGTGATAGAGCCGTTTCGCTCGCGTGCATTT
>JAHDEO010000497.1 GCA_020628725.1 Saprospiraceae bacterium | reverse complement strand
ATAAGAATATCTTGATTTATTGGTAGATGCGCCGAGTACAAGCGTTTTTTTCATAAGATGTGTTGGTATGAAAATGAATTTGTCTAATTGTTAAATGGATGTAAGGCATAAAAAGTTTCAAGCATAAAATACATTTCTTATTTTCACGTTTGCATCATTCACTCACTCAAAAATCAAAAATCATTCAATCGAAAATCAAAAATCAAAAAATATTCCGCCCCGGCTACCGCATACGCAAGGCATACTGGACTACGTTCGTTGTGATGATGAGTTATGTTTGGCTGTTTCTCAAGGCTAAATTTCTTGGAAAAGCCTATGCAGACAAACGCCTGCTCGACCTCCATCTACGCAATGCCGAACGCGTCAAAAAAACGATACTTCACCTGCAAGGTTTATTTATCAAAGTTGGGCAATTGCTGTCCATTCTCACCAATTTCCTCCCCAAAGCCTTCCACGAACCCCTCGAAGCTCTGCAAAATCAAATTCCGCCCCGCCCCTACTCTGAAATCGAACAGCAAATCATCAGCGAACTCGGCGATAATCCCAAAAATGTCTTCGCATATTTCGACGAGACGCCACTGGCTTCCGCCTCTATCGGACAAGTCCATCGCGCCACCTTGAAGTCCGGCGAACAGGTTGCCGTAAAAGTCCAACATCTTAATATAGAGAAAATTGCAGACGTTGACCTACGGGTGATGCAGCGTATCGTGCGACTAACAGCCTATTTTTTTGACATCAAAGGCATCGAACATGCCTATACGCAAGTCAAAAAAATGATTGAGGAAGAACTGGATTTTGAGCAAGAAGCAAGGTCTATGCAGCGTATCGCCATCAATCTAAAAGATGAACCTGCTTTAGATATTCCGGAGGTTTTCCCTGACTATTCTACACAAAAAGTGCTTGTTATGCGCTTTTGTGAAGGGGTAAAAATCAGCGACATCGACCAAATTCAAGCTTGGAACATCAACACTACCGACCTCGGCAATCGCCTCGTACACGCTTATTGCAAAATGGTTTTTGAAGATGGTTTGTACCATGCCGACCCGCATCCGGGCAATCTCATGGTGCAAGCCGACGGTACGCTGATTTTCTTGGATTTTGGCGCAGTGGCGAGCCTACAACCATATATGCGGACGGGTTTTCTCTCCCTTATTGATGCGGCAGTTAAAAATGATGATGACAAAATCATCGCCTCCTTACGTTCGATGGGCTTCATTGCTAATCGTGAAAATTCGGAAGAAATCGCAGAAAAAATCATCGACGCCCTACGTCAATTCCTCCAAAATGAAGTTCAAATCGACGGCTTGAATTTCAAAGACATCAAAGTGAATCCCTTTGAGACGAGCCTTTTCAATCTCATTCGCGAACTCGGTGTTAGAGGCATTGCTAATACCGTGCAAGTGCCAAAAGAATTCGTTTTACTCAACCGCATGGTCACCTTACTTTTAGGTATCTGCAATACGCTTGATTCGCATATGAACCCCATCGAAGTCGTTCAACCTTACTTGAAAAAATATATGCTCGGTGAAGAAGGCAACTTCATCACATTCATCACCGACCTGCTCAAAAATAACCTTACAAGTGCCATTGCCTTGCCCAGCGAACTGCAACGTACTGTCAAGAAAATTCAGAGAGGTGAGTTGGAAGTTCGTATTTCCGGCACTACTGAGCGTAATCGTATGATGTACGTCTTGGGGCAGCAATTTTTATATACAATTCTCCTTATCGCTTCCCTTATTTTCACTTATCTATTTCACAGTCAGGGTGTTGCACAATTTAAGTCTTATTCGGTTGTAGCAAGTACCTTATTTGCCCTCTTGTTATTCCGTTCTATGTGGAGAAATCGTAAATTGCATTAATTTTACAAAACAATTACATAATTTTTATTTAAAAATTTCAATTATCATAAATTGTAAGTAGCTTAAAATCAAACTTTTGAATTTATACAATTTAACTCATCAAATTACACACCTTCTCTTTCTGCCTCATCATTAAATTTTCTCATAATAAATAACAATAAAAAACCTATTTTGCTTTTTTGTATTTAAAAAAAATCCTACTTTTGTTATACAGGTAATAAGTAATCTTCCTTGTTATTTATGCCTTGCCATCCTTCGCTTCGACCTTTATTCCACACATCATTCCCATCCCCTTGATATACAATAATTGATTGTCCCAGCAATCAATACATACCATTTGTATAAAAATACATTTAAGAACAAAGTATAATTAGAATCACTATGAGAATTACAAACTTACTACTGACTTGCCTATTATTGTCCCATTTTTCACATCTTTTTGGACAACATGTTATTCAAGAAAAAATAAATCAAAATGCTGTAGATATACTGCAGGCTGAGCGTTTTGCACCTTTCAACGAAATGGCTTCTCCTGCTGATGTCTCAATTCCCGATGACCTATTCAGCGAAAAACAAATTTTTCAATTAGAAAAGCAATCACTCAACGATATCAGAGCCAATAAGAGCGAATACCTTCGCCTTGATATTCCCATTGAAGGACAAAACCGAGAATTGCACCTGATGAAAGCTAATATTTTTTCGTCCGATTTTCGTTTGGAAGTAGCTTCTGCTCCCGGGATGACTTTGCAATATGATAAGGGATTACATTACAGAGGAATATTGGCAGATACCGAGGAAAGTCTCGTGGCTATTTCGTTTTTTGAAGATGAAATTAGCGGCTTTATAGTCATTGATAATCAGCATTTTACCATTGGAAAAATTGAAAATAGCGATAAGCATATTTTGTACGAAAAAAATAACTTTAATGAAGTATTTAATTTTGAATGCGAAGCCATTTCCGAAGAAAATCCAACTTCAAATGGAGGCGAATCAGTTGAAAAATCTGCTATGGGAGAGTGCATTCGCATACACGTAGAAGCAGACAATTCGCTCTATCAAACAAAAAATTCTAATGTAAATACAACTTACAATTACGTGCTTGCCATCTTCGCACAATCGGCTATATTATATGCCAATGAAAACATCAACGTCACTATTAGTTTCCTTCGCATTTGGGATGTAGCCTCTCCTTATGGCAGTGCCGACCCATTGACCGACCTCAATAATCAAGGGTATGGAAAGACGAATGGTGATTTGGTACACCTGCTCCATACTTTTGGACTTAGTGGAGTTGCTTACGTCAATGTTATCTGCCGTACTGACATCAATACAGGAGTAAGCGGACTCAACGGCTCGTATGCCAATGTGCCGACATTCTCATGGGATGTGGAAGTGTTGACACACGAATTGGGTCACAATCTCGGCTCACCACATACGCACGCTTGCTCATGGAACGGCAATGGTACGCAAATAGACGACTGCGGCAATAGATACCTTGCACAAGATGGCAATCCCAATACGAATCCCGGTTCTTGTTATGATGCCGACAATCAAATCCTTCCTCTCGGAGTTGGTGGTACAATTATGAGTTATTGTCACTTAGTGAACGGTGTTGGGATAGATTTTATCAATGGTTTTGGTCAGCAACCCGGCGACCTTATCAGAAGCCGCATCAATGCAGCAGCCTGCCTGATGAATTGTCAATGTAATGACGGCATCCAAAACGGCAATGAAACCGACGTAGACTGCGGCGGTGACTGCGCCCCTTGTCCAACCTGCGATGATGGCATTTTGAATGGCGATGAAATTGCGATAGATTGTGGTGGCGCAGACTGTCCGGCGTGCCCCGATGAGGATTGTTCGACTTTGAACTTTAATTCGGGCGTGCTATCATACGACCCAAATCAGGATTTTGGAACGCATTCTGTACAAGATGGAGGCGCAACAGTTTATCTTCAAGGTAATGTCTGGAAAGCTGTCGAAATCAACTATACCATTACAGAAAATACGGTTCTCGAATTTGATTTCAAAAGTACCACACAGGGCGAAATCCATGAATTGGGCTTTGACAATGACCTCGCTTTCCCAATGGTCAGTCGAATCGTAACATACGGCACACAAGGTTATAGTGGAGAATACAACAACCCAACTTATGACGGTAGTGGAGATTACATGCATTATACTATTGATTTGGGTGTTACGGGTTTCTTTAAATACTTGATACTAACTGCTGATGATGATGCCAATGCAGCCGCCAATTCGTATTTCCGAAACATTCAAATTTATGAAGATTATAACGGCAATTTTCAATGTGGTAGTGAGTCGCCGCCCGGATTAGATATTTGTGTACAATTGGAAGGTGCATACGATATACTTTCAGGAAGCATGAATAATAATTTGGAAGAAATGGGAGTATTACCACAAACTCAATCTTATAATATGGTTCCGTGGAATTATAACGGGACGGAGCAAAATGATATTGACGATGCAGTAGATTGGGTACTCGTCTCATTTCGTACAGGTGTGGAAGCCAACACTCAAGTCGCAAGAACAGCCGGGTTATTGAAAACGGATGGCTGTATTTATTTCCCTGATGATGAGGTACTTCCCGCCGGATTTGATGCATCAGTTTATATTGTGGTGGAGCATCGCAATCACATCGGTATAATGTCTGCCCAGCCTGTTAATATTGTCAACAATATGCTCACTTTCGATTTTCGTACTACACAAACTTATAAAAACGCAGGTAGCTATGGACAAAAACAACTCGCCAATGGCACTTGGTGTATGTATACGGGCAATATTGACCCCGACGAGGTGGGCTACGATATCAATGGTGGCGATAAAAGTATTTGGGTGAATGATAACGGCACATTCAACGAATATCTACCTTCCGACCTCAATCAAGATGGTGATGTCACCGGCGCAGATAAAGGGCTTTGGTTCGATAATAATGGTGTTTATTCGATAGTTTCTAAGTCAGAATGAGTAATTCCGTAATTGTATAATAGCTTAAGTAAGTGGCTGGACTGAATGAACTAAGAGAAGAAGAATCAGCAATTTCTCATATGGAGATTTAAAAGTGTCGTTAGACACGAAACCATCTGGTAGCCCCAACTTTCAAGTTGGGGGAACAATTAGCTCCTCTCTTTGAGTGCTGTAAGCACGGTACATCAGCACCATTTACAATGTATCGTGCCTACAGCACTCGGATAGAGGGTGTTTTTTCTACCCCGATTTAAAAATCGGGGCTACCAAATCGGTCATGCCTAACGGCATTATTTCATATGAGAAATCGC
>JAHDEO010000496.1 GCA_020628725.1 Saprospiraceae bacterium | reverse complement strand
CGTGGTTTGTTGATTTGATTTTCTACCAATATTTTGTCCTTACAGGACAGTATTTTACGTTCAATAGCCCCGTTAGGGGCAAAATATCGGTAACAGAAACTAAACATCCTCATTTTCATTGTTCCTTTGGGAACAAAATATTTTCATGCG
Organism: Saprospiraceae bacterium; assembly: GCA_020628725.1. Classification (GTDB taxonomy): domain Bacteria; phylum Bacteroidota; class Bacteroidia; order Chitinophagales; family Saprospiraceae; genus JAHDEO01. Next base: position 5,016 of record JAHDEO010000496.1, on the reverse strand, counting down.
AAATCCTACAATCACACAATCATTCAATCACAACAAAAAAACCTCCCACCGAAGACCGATGAGAGGCATTAGTTAAAAGGTAATAAAATTAGAGAGGTCAGAAATCAGACCGCATTGCTGTCAGAAGTCAGATGATTTTATTTGTGTTGATGACCAAAATTCAATCTGACCTCTGACGTCTGACAATAAAATGGTCTGACCTCTCATTAACACGTCAATTTATAACTTCAGAATACGTCGTACATCTTCTTCGTTATCGACTGTTTCCGGGATTGTTGCCATTGCGAATGTATGTTCTTTTTTGGGCATGAGGTTATTGAATTGTTCGGGGGAGAATATCGCGAGCTTGCCATCATCAGTAACAAGCCACATGAGGTTTTCATTATTCTTATTAATACGGACTTGATTGCGTTTAGTAGCGTAAAATCTGCCTACCGTGTTATTGGTTTTATTGACGATGTAAACGGGATTACCCATGTAGGTTTTTTCATCTTCATCACAGAAATTACCGACCAAAATCTGCTCATAAGGCGGCAAAGGACGGTCTACATTCCAAATCCCGAAATCACGGATTTCAAAATTATTCATCACCTTGCGTGTCACCATCATGCTGGTGGCTTCGCCGCGTCTGCCTTGTCTTTTGAGTTCGGCGATACGGGCTTCGGCGTCGGCTTTTTGAGCTTCGAGTTCAGCGCGTTTGGCAGCCATTTTACGACGAACGGCGGCTTGCTTTTCGGCGACTTTTGCTTGGCGTTTGGTGTACTCTTGCGTATAGGCTGCCATTTTTTGACTAAATTCCTCTTGTGCTTTGCGATAATCTTTACCATGAAGAACAGGGGTTACATTGAGATTAACACGTTGTTGTCCATTTATAAGTGCAACGGAATATACATCGTCATTGGCTTTGCGTATTTCCACATCTTCCCAATTGATGCTGTAATACTCCTCATTAAAAGGTTGCCCTTCTATCACCTGCCACAAGACATTTTCGTAAGCTGCAAGTTCGGGGAAACGTTTTTCATTAACCTCAAAATCGAATGCGTAAGCGTCAGGATTTTGAGCTTGGGGTGCTTTGGGTTTCGGGATTTCAGGCGTTACAGTAGCTATCTCTTGTTCTGCTGCTTTCAATAATTGCTCTTCTTCTTGCCGGATGTTTTTCTCCAATTTTTCTATGCGCTTCAACTCGTCAGACCCGGGACTTTCATTTACTTTTTCTTCCGGGAGAATGTCTAATTGACTTTTGCCTTTGTAACTCCAATTATTAACTAAAGGCTCATCGTGACTTTGGCGGATTTGATTTTCAAAACGATACAAATTATACGCAGATTCATTACCATCCACATGAATATCAGAAGCTAATTGAACGTCAATATCTTTATCGGAATTGATACGTAATGGCTGACCGTTCTGCTCCGCATAAATCTCCATCATACCAGCTGATTCAAGTTGAAATTCTTGTCCTGCCGAATCGTATTCCATTGGAATACCGGACAAAAAGAAATCCACAAAATCATGAAATTCGCGATATTTGAGTTCCACTTCGCCTGTCACCTCGCTGCCGTCTTCGTACACGAATGCACGTGCAGGAACGGTAATTTTTGAACCATTACCATAATTATAAACACCACCTTCGTTGGCATTTACTTTGTATGAAGCAAAGGCTTTTTGTGCTTGTGGTATCGGCGGACTCACGTTGCGCTTTTGCACAATATCATTCGCTGAATTGTCCTTCAATAGCCCGGGCGCGAAGAGCAACATCACCAAAGCCGCTGCTCCCGTAATCAAAGCCCCAATACCCAATTTCACGACTTTGCCCATGCCGCCGACCGCCTTTGGAGTTGGGGCAGCCGCCGCATGTGCTTTTAGCAGCGCATCAAAATCCTGATGCTTGGCGATTTGCTCGCTACTTGGTTCGTTATTATTAATTTTTATGTTGTAGTTATTTTTCATCTTCAATGAGTTGTTGAGTTGATGTGTTGACGAGCTGTTGAATTGATGTATTGTTGAGTTGTCGTTTATTTCGATAACTCGACAACTCATCAACTCGTCAACACGCTTCGTTTAATCTTTGCCAATACGCGATACGTGCGGGTCTTGGCGTTGTTTTCAGTGATGCCGAGTATCTGCCCGACCTCTTTGAAAGAACGTTGCTCAAAAAAGCGCAATTCTATGATTTGCATGTCGTCTTCCGAGAGTGTGTTGAGGGCTGCGAGTAGCTGACCTCTTTGTTTTTCGTAATCAAAATCGTCGATTTCTTCTGTCATTCCTTCGAGGCGTGCTTCTTGGATGCTTACGACTCTGTTTTTCTGTGAGTTGCGATAATGTTGGGTGACTTCATTGCTCGCGATACGATACAGCCATGCAGAAAAAGGTACACCTTTGAAGGTGTAAGTATGAATTTTTTGCATAGCTTTGAGGAAAACCTGCGAACACAGGTCTCCTGTAAGTGCTTCATCGGAGGTGCGGCGGTAAACAAAACGAAAGATCTGTTCGTAGTACCTATCGTACAAGGAACGAAAAGCGGCGGCATCTTTTTGTGCTGCTTTGATTTCCTCCCATTCACGATCAATTGTGTTTTGGGCTACCTTCATAGGCGGTGCGTTGGTGCTGTGGTTAAGTAGTCCTGAAAGCATAGCGTTCTAGTTAATTTCAACTTCAACTGCAACCTCAACTTCAAACTTTTCTTGGGGTTAAAGTTGAGGTTGCGGTTGAAGTTTTGATTGTTTTCGACTACATAACGCAGCTTGCTAAAAAAGATACAGGGTTTTGAATTAATAGTTGACGAATTGATGAATTATTGAAGTAAACGTCAACACGTCAACTCAACAACTCGTCAACACATCAAATTTATGAAAATAGAATTAATACAAGGTGATATTACGAAAATTGAAGTGGATGCAGTAGTGAATGCAGCAAATAGTTCCTTATTGGGCGGTGGAGGTGTAGATGGCGCGATTCACCGTGCAGGCGGACCGGCTATTTTGGAAGAATGCCGCGCAATACGCGCACGTCAAGGCGGATGCGATACGGGACAAGCAGTGATTACGACGGGAGGAAATCTGCCTGCGAAATATGTCATTCATACGGTAGGACCTGTCTGGACGGGAGATAAGGAAGCAGCACATCGCCAATTATTGTCAGATTGCTATACAAATAGCCTCAAAATTGCTGTAGAAAATGACGTCGAAACCATCGCATTTCCCAATATCAGTACAGGGATTTATCGCTTCCCGAAAGATTTGGCGGCAAAGGTAGCTATTGAAGCGGTAGAAGATTTTTTAGCTAAAAATGAAAGTGTCCGGAAAGTGATTTTTGTGTGTTTTGATAAGGAGAATTATGAGTTATATGATAAGATGTTGAACGATAGTTGACTCATAAAGAAACCATTCATGTAGAACAGAAAGCCTACCATTTTTTATCTTTTTTATATTGGATAGAATAAAATACATAATTTTTTTTATAATAAAATGCGTGTGATTTATTTTAGTGATGTAACTTGGTACTACCAATCATTTTGAATGGTATTATTCGCGTAATTATGAAGCAGCCTAAGAAGAAGATAGAAGTTGTCCATTATCTGATTCAGCGCATATCACCCACAGAGAAACGACATTTTAAATTGCACAATCAAATCTACAAAGGGAAAAACAAAGACTTTATAAAGTTATTTGATTTTCTTAATAAGATGCCTGTGTATGAACGTAATCGTGTCGAAGATTTTTTTACCAAAGAAAAAGTAATTCAGAAAAATATTGTCATCTCATATCTCTTGGATAAAATTCTTGAAACAATAACCTCAAGTAGGGGAGAGGTAATGCATGGAGCTAAAGCATTAGTGACTGAACATGTCAAAAAATACTCGGCTTATTATCATTCCGAATTATTTGAATTAGCTCATGAAGAATTGGAAAAAGCAGAAAAAATCGCACTGAAATATGATTTGCTCAGCGAATTGATTGATGTATACGGGTACATGAGAGAAGTTATATTTGCCTCAAATTCAAATCCTGACGAGGCCAAATCTCTGGATGAATTGCTGGGGAAACGAAAGGTAATTGTTGAGAAATGGATGTTGAAGGAACAGATATCTGATACTATCATTCAAGCTGCGAAGGGAGGTTACTCGAAGCCAATCATGAAGGAAGTCTATACGAAACTAAACGCCATGAGAGACAAATATCATGAACTGCCTACGCTCATAAAAATAAATTATAACTTATCTAATTTTATCTACTGCGTGAAATCCGAAAAAATCAAAGAGGCTAATTTATATATGCAAGAAAATGTGCGTCTATGGGAGGAAAATCCTCATTTTATAGTCTATGAATGGGAAGGATATTTGGTCGCATGGTACAACCTTATCAAAAGCACCTCGATTATCGGCAACATTGACATGGGGTATGATTTTTTAAAGCAGTATCAATCACTGCCCCAAAAACATACAAAGGCATTCAAAAAAATACCTGACAAGTCATTGGTGAGTTATCATTACATGGTTTATACTTTGGAAGCTGAACTATCTATTGCCGCACAAAAATATACAGATGTTAAAAAAATGAATGCAAAAGTGCGCGATTACATTAAAAATCACCCGTTGACAGATACCTGGAGGGTTATCACCAATGATTTATTGCTCCGACTTATTTACGCCAATATCCTGATAAAAGATTACAAACATGCTCAGTATTGGGTGAATGTTATATCAGAGACCCAAGATATGAAAAATGCTCGTGCGTATTACGATTTAGAATTATTGAAGATGATTTTGTACTACGAGGAAGGCTTGACGACTTTACAGACCTCCCTCCTTCGCAGCTTGAACCGTCAATGTAACCTAAAACCTACGGGCAATCCCAATGCCATGATAATCATTGGGTTAATGAAACAACTTCAAGCCAAAAGAAAGCAAAAGACATCGGAAGAAATGTGGAATAATGCATGTCAAGAAGCACTCAACATCAAAAGGGCAAACGCATGAAATTTATAGGTTTAAAATTTTCTCTAAGTAATCTGTAT
>JAHDEO010000027.1:12305-30087 GCA_020628725.1 Saprospiraceae bacterium | reverse complement strand
AGGCTAACTACAACGTAGTCAGCCTCTTAATAATTTACAGGGATACCCTAAATAATTCCACGGGGCAACACCATATGGCTGCCCCGACACAGTTGGAGTAGCAAGGGCACTGACAGGAGTTTGTCCGGGTAGCATACCGCGCTGGGTATTGAGCATGGTGGTCATTTCTCCCGTAGTGACATCGAAAGCTCCTTCCAGATGAGCATATAATTCTATGTCAATACATTCATCAATATCACAGATGTTATTATTGTTATCGTCTATGAGTGTGCCTGCACAAAAACAATTTGCATCGTAAATATCATTAATCGTACATTCGTTGGTATCATCGCAGGGCATACCTATTTGATTGGCATCACAAGCCGGACAAGCTTGTCCGATATTGACATAATTAATGGTCAGACTGCTTGATTCATCATTATGTGTTTTTTGATTATTGAATATTCCAAATGTCAGGCTATGCGTCCCAACCGATAAGCCCGAAAGCGTAAGCGTAAGGTCTTGAACGCCGGTAGAAGTCGGTGAATCTCCTGCCAATTCACTCAGATAATCGTTGCCATTATAACTGAATAATTGTCCGTTAATACTGAGTAGTGCTTGTGCTATTTCGTTGGCTTCGTATTCTATGCCCATCTCCAGAATATAACTCAACTCAATGAAGTAATCGTCCGTATTAGTCACTTCGAATGTAGTGGTGATTCCGAGTGAAAGATTGGTTATATCATCATTATTAACGCCTCCAACTTGCAGTACGATATTGTCGGATTGTTGAGAGAAACTCTCATAAGTCGGATTTGGTGCAGAAAATGCGCCCGAAGTCAATGTAAATGTGCCGAGCGTGTTGTTAAATTCTTCTTCAAATGTATTGAAAATATTTACGCAAGCATCATTGGCATCGCAAATATTATCATTGTCTTCATCTTGAAAAATACCCCTACATTGGCAATCAGATTCATAGGTATCATTGATGGTACAAATGTCGCCATCATCGCAGGATGTTCCGATTAAATTATCATCAAAACCGGGACATACATCATTGATATTGCAAATGCCATCATTATCAGAATCGGGTTGGGGAATGCCGAGGCAATCACAATTGGCATCATAGACATCGCCTGTGGTACATGAATCATTATCATCGCAAGGCAGACCGACGCTACATTGCCCGCCTGTTAATGCTACATTATTAATAATGTTCGCTCCTGTATGTGTGAGGGATAAATCGCCGGATTGCAGGCTGCTTCCACTGTAAGTCACTTCTACCTCGTAAGTATCGCCGGGCTTTAGGATAAAAGGCAGATTTGTGGGAATATTATACCCGAAATCTGCGCCATTGATGCCTATATTTTCAATCAATATAGACTGATTGCCCGATGTATTGGTGAATGTAATGACTTTGGTGCTATTCACCGTTTCGCTTGTGGGACCGGAGAGGGTACTTTTATTGATAGGCGTCAATATCGGCGGATTGAGCGAAGTGAAATAAAAACGTTCTTGCGATTGTACACGTCCGCCACCTCGGTTGGGCGAACCACTGGCTACCCAAATATTTTCGTTGTTGACGATGGCTTGCGAACCGTGCCTGCCTCGGTTGAGGTCGGCGAGGTTGCGCCATGTGGAGGTGTTTACGTCAAGTGCTTCGACTTCCGATTTTGCATTGCCCGACTCTCTTTCTCCACCGATGACAATGAGTTCGTCGCCCAGCACGGCTACAGTATTTCCTGCGCGTTGGGTTGGGAGGTCATTGGGCAGCGTCTGCCAAGTTCCTGTATCAAAATCATAAACATCCACCTCACTTACCGTAGCATTGAAAATACCATCGGCACCGGAGCGTCTTCCGGCTACGGAATAGAGTTTATTATTCACCACAGCAGCATGAAAATGGTCTCTTGCTCTTGGTGCATCGGGCAGTTCTGTCCATGTATCTGTTTCGGGGTCGTATTTGTCAAACCAAGTTACCCAACCGGAGGCAGAATGTCCCGTTGTTGTTCCACTCAATAAATAAATATCGCCATTGTGAATGACACATCCTGCCCCGCCTCTTTCTCTGTTGTCGGGTATGTCAGGACCGTCATGCCAAGTATCGGTATCAAGGTCGTACAAATATATTATCTCTGTACTGGGTTCGTTGCAGCAATTCCCTGTCATTGAGCCAACGACCAGTACCATGCCATGATATTCTACTGCCTGAAAATGATGCAGTGAAATAGGCGGTGTCGCGCCAAGCGTCCAGATGTCTGTCACCGGGTCGTAGATATTTACGCGACCATTATTTTCTCTACCACCTAACAAAACGAATTTGTCACCCACTTCCACATAAGATGCTTCGTGCCGACCATCCGAGCAACTCCCGACCGCACCAAAAGCCGAGCAACTTGTACCATCATTGACATAGACCCAGTTTCCCGTTTGTGCGAAGTTCATTTGTGGTAAACACAATAAAATTATAAAAACAAATAAGTGGTTTTTCATGACATCTTAAGCTTATCTCGGCACTCTGGACGAAATACCATTATTGTCAAACCAAATGGCTTTATCTTGCCCGTTTACATCTCCATCCAAATTGAAATCGGGTGAAATATAGGTATCAAACACACCATTATTATCAAACCATATCAGTTTGTCTGTACCTTGTATATCGTAGCTTGGAAAATCTGATTGGTCGGCATCTCCTGCATACATAGACCATTCTCCGGTTGAGAGTTGTTTTTGCCCAAAACTTGTCGGGTCGCGATAGCTATCTGATAAACGAAAATCATGAGCTAATACGCCGTTGGTCACACCAATGGCAGTTGGTGTCATAATACCCATATGATTGCGATGCTCTACGACAATGTATAAAGAATCCGGTGCAGAGGATGGCAAAATATCACGGTCAGGGAATCGAACAGTTCCGTTTTTAGTAAGTAAGCCGGCTGCCATAGCGACTTCTGTATTTTTGGCTACATCTGTACGAAAAGAGACTAATACCCAGTCGGTTTCGTCTCCCATGTAATCGGTATCTGTCCAAGCTATGCCTTCCGTACCCGTATAATTCCAGGGACTTGTGTTGTATGGTTGTCCCGTAGGTGTGGGAGTGGCGAGTATGCTGACAGGCGTTTGTCCCGGCAGCAAACCTCTGTCGTGTAGATTCGTTTTCATTTCACCTGATGTGTTTTCGTAAGCTCCTTCCAGCCATAGTGCAAGTTGGATTTCAATGGTAGGTTGTACGGTAAAATTAGGTGGTGTACTATCATTATAATCTGTTCCTGTACCATCACTGCATTTGGAGCGAATTTGCCATTCGTAAGTTCCACTCGACAGCCCGGTGAAGGTGTAAGAATTGGTGGTGATACTGCCCGGTACAGTTATCCATGTCAGTGAATCTACCGAGCGATAACGAATTTTGTAATGGTCGGCATTATTTGCCGAATCCCACGAAAGTGTGGCAGATTCATCCGGCGGACTGACTTGCAGATTGTCAGGAAGGAAGGTGAGGCAAGTTCCGGCTCCGACCGGGTCAGGGACAACGGTACTGGGGTCTTCATGGATTTCAAAATCGGCAAAATATACGATTTCGTCTCTCAAGTCCTGTGCATTATTGAGGCTTCTGTAAATACCCCATTTCGGACGCAAAAACTCAGCATCCGTATTCCACATTCTAATGTTGTTATTATTATAATCAAACAAGACAGCACCATCAGATATTCGGGTAATAGTAAGGTGGTAAGTACCTGATTCTCCGAATAATATTGTTTCTTGCGCCTGTACCCACTCTCCCTCAAATGGGGTTAAATCTTCCTCATATACCGTTACTTGACTTGTGTTTTGGGCATATCTGAGTTGCAGACGGTTAGGCGTTGATTTTTTTAGTGTTAGGGTGATTTTTGGCATACTCACCTCCGGTCCGCCTACTGCTTTTATCTGATGAATATGTGTGAAATTAGACGAAGCCTGAATCCCAACATCCAGCTTGAATTTCCATCTATACACTATTTCCTCACCCTCGACTGCTTTTGTGGAGTCCGGCGATTGGTCATAAGTTTTTATTTCTGTTCGTTGGCGGTCAGTTCGGATACATCGGTCATTATCTTCATCAACGTGAGCGTGAAAGCGAAAGACATATTTATTCAAATCCGCATCCCAATGCTGGTCTATATGATCGCCAAAATCACCATGAACACAGTCAGGAACTTCTATCACATTGCCCCCGCCGGCTAAAACGGAATTAATTAAATCATAAGCACTTCCCTGACCGTTTGCGGAAAGGATGGATTGAGTGTTAACAGTATTGATTACTGTTAAAAAGGATAGTATTATCAAACATGCTTGTCTATTGAGCAAAACTTTCATAAAATACGTTTTAATTTATGTGCAAAATGTCAATTCATAGTTTGATAATTTCTATTTTAGGCAATTTATAGACGAATTTACGTGATTAGAACGAGTAAAATTTCCAAAAGGGTTCTATAAGTTTTGAATTTTAAGTGATGGTTATGCAATTTTAAGAACTACTTGGAAGTAAAACATCAAAAAATAAAAGTTTTACAATTCACTATTTATCAATGATTTGTAAATAAATTTAAGTTTTAATTTTTTATAACCAAAAATATTTTAGCGACTTGTTATTATAGTAGTAAATACTGCTTAATTTGATTGAAATTTAAGCATTGTAAATTTAAACCGTTATTTGCACCAACAACAAACAATATGAAATATCCAAGTAAATTGAACATGCTTTATACGGCGATTCATCAGATGACGAAATCAGAGAAGCGACTATTTAGGATGGAAATTAACAAGTTGAAAAAAGATACTGCTTATTCAAAACTGTTTGATTATATATTGCCCTTGAAAACTTATGATGATGAAAAAATCAAGTCGTATTTTCATACTAAAGAAATTTCCAACTTTAATGTGCTGGTCGGTCATCTTTTTGATAAGTTAGTTACTTTTTTGGCAAATCACCGCCCCTTGCCCCGATATCCTGTGATAAACATGAAAATCAAGCAGATGCTTGAGGAATCACAAATAATACTGCAGTTGGGTTTTCCCGAACGGGCACATAAAGTGATGAAAAAAGCTTTAAAAATGGCTTTGGAAAATGAGAAATACTATCTGACTAATGAATGTCTCAGAACTTTATTTCTTCTGGAAAATGTTTACTCACACCTTGGCTTGTCTCATACAGATGTCATTGGCAACTTACCTATCGAACTTAATATCAGGAAATATAATCGGTTGCAGGGAATAGGTATGGAATTGTATGTACTCATGGTTAAAGCAGACAATCTTTCTGCTAACCCTGATACAACAGAAGAGGATTGGAAGATGATTGTTGAAAATACTACTCTAAAAAATACGGATTGGGATATTCTAAATTTTGTCAATAAAACCAGAGTATTGCGGATAAATATAATTTATAATGTATGGCTCATGCAATATGAAAAAACCATAGAATTATCCCAAAAACTATTAAATTGTTACGACGAAAGTGAAGAAAAATTGACTTATTTTCAGAGTTTTATAGCAGACTATAGCGGTTTTTGTAATATTCTATACGTGACAAAAAGTTTGGATTTAAAAGAATATGCACTTAAATTTAGCCAGTTATTAGACAAAAATATAACCGCCTTGAAAGCATTTATACCTGAGGCTAAATTCAAAGAAACGCTTGCTCTACATCGCTTACTCAATCGTGTTATTCAGCAATATAATCTTTTGCAGATAGGTTCATTTACTATTAAGGATGCTGATAGATGGAGTAGTGGTATTCATATAGAAAGTATCAGACCATGGAATTACTATTGGTGTCAAAATATAGTTACTTCCTCTTATATGTATTTGCTCCTCAAAAAATACGATAGGTTTCAGGATTACCAAAATGTTATATTGAAATATAAGAAGGAAATACAGAGAAATGTCATTATGGGGTGGGAGATAGAGGTGCTTGATTTGATTGAAATATATGAGAATAATACCAAAGTATATTTTTCAAATTATTTGAAAACTTTCATCCGTAAAAATAAAGAAAAAGCTGCTACCTACGGGACTATTATCTATATGCTCCGGCTATTTGATAAGCTGAGAAAGACATCAACTCCGAAGGAAGTCCTGAAGGCGGCATTACCGGAAATAACGGCACTTGAGGCAAAACAGAAGGTGCATAATCTACAGTTTTCTACATGGGTAAAGTGGCGGTGTAGGTAATTGATGAGTCGCGGTCTTAAATTGGGATTAGTGATTGGTTGATTAGTAATTGATTATTAGTTAGTTAGTTATGGGCTTTACATGGAGAACAAGGTCTTCATAAAAAGACTTATTTTTTGAATACAAAAATTGGACAGTAATTATAGATAATTATTGGTATGCCTTATCTCATTATAAAAAAGAAAACTTCATTTCTGATAAATTTGGAGAGCATTACGAAGTTTTTGCATGTATATTTGGTGATTCTGACTACTCTTTTTCTTTTAAATATCAGAAAAGCGGGAAAATAATACGTCACTTGGATGTATCAAACCCCTCCTACCATAAAGATGATTTAAAAGTAGAAATTGATGAAGGACATCCTTTGAAAGGAGAGGAACAATTTTTAAAAATTGACGGGCAATATGAAAAAGTTATAAATATATTATACGAGCAAGGCATAGAATTTCCAGAAGATACAAGAAATGGAAATTGTTATAAATATCGTGTAGGTCATGATGAAGGAAGATCATTGAGAAGGGAGTGAAAATTTGAAATCGCCTATCAGATGGAAATTTCATGCAACGAGTTTAGTGATACTTTTTATATCCACCATTCGCGCCGCAAACAACAAACAAGCCTGCAAATCCTCCTTTTCCAAATCAGGATAATTCGCCAAAATTTCCTCCTGCGTCATATCGGAAGCCAACATTTCCAAGACATTCACAACGGGATAACGAAGTCCTCTCACCGTAGGTTTGCCATGACAAATATCAGGATTTACCGTAATTCGTTGTATCAAATCAGTGTTATTCATATCGCTAAAATACAAAGTAAAGCGTGGAATAGCAAAGCCCGTCTAAAAGTGATAACTTTATCAAATATGAGCTAAAAATTCAAACGTGGCACTAACGAGCAAATTAAATTTATAAAACTGTAACAAACAATCATTTGCTGTGTTGAATAAGCATACATTTCAAAATATGAAAATGAAACATTTACTTATTCTACTGCTATCTCAACTAATCGTTTTAGGTAGCTTGCAAGCCCAAAACAAAAACACTACTATCACGGGTACAGTCATCGAAAGTAATAGTAAACAACCTGTTGAATTTGCTACCGTCGTATTAAAAGATAAGCAAACAAACGAACCTATTGCAGGTGCTACTACCCAGCTTGGTGGTACGTTTGAGATAAAAACCGATGCGACAGATTTTTATGTAGAAATAAGTTTTATTGGTTTTGAAAATACGAAAATAACTGATTTTGAGGTCGAAAAAAATATAGATTTAGGTACAATTATACTCTCTTCTCAAAATACGACACTCGACGAGGTGACAGTACGCGCTGAAAAATCACAAACAGAATTTCGCCTTGATAAGCGGGTATTTAATGTCGGTCAAGACCTGAGTAGCACAGGTGCGAGTGCTTTGGAAGTGCTGAATAATGTTCCCTCTGTCAATGTCAATATTGAAGGGCAAGTGAGTCTGCGCGGAAGTACGGGCGTGCAAATGTTGATTGACGGCAAACCTTCCATTCTCGCTGATAATGAGAGTAATGCACTCGGTACGATTACCGCAGAAATGATTGACCGTGTGGAGGTTATCACCAATCCATCTGCCAAATACGAAGCCGAAGGTACAGCAGGTATTATCAATATTGTGCTGAAAAAAGAAGAAAAAGAAGGCATCAACGGCTCGGTGTCTGTCAATACCGGTTATCCGCACAATCATAGCATTGGCGTAAGTCTCAACCGTCGCGCCAATAAATTTAACCTCTTTACACAAATGGGTGCGGGTTATCGCTCGCTGCCCCGCCACCGCGAGGCACTCAATACTGACCTGACCAACAACGAAAGCATCCGCAGCGAAGGTACAGAGTATCGCAACGAGCAGTTTTACAATTTCATTTTAGGAACGGATTATCATATCAACGACAATAATGTCCTGACGCTTTCGGGAAGTTTTGCTTACGAAATTGAAGACCAACCCTCCGCAACGGACTTTAGCCGACTCAATGCTACAAATGAAATTATTTCAGAATGGAAAAGAACAGAAGTTACCGAAGCCACCAATCCAAAATGGCAATACGAATTCCAATATAAAAGCGATTTTAAAGACCATAAAGAACACGATTTTATTTTTAGTGCTACGGGAAGATTTTTCGGGAAAGACCAAGCATCTGACTTCACCAATACCATTTCGCCGACCAGCAGCTTTTCTTTGCCCGACCAACAGACACGCACCAAATTTCAGGAAGCAGGCTACACCTTCAAGGCAGATTATACCAGACCGTTTGCGGAAAAATTCACCCTCGAAACAGGTACACAATACGTCATTCAAGATGTCAGTAACGACTTCGCTGTCAGCGATTTAATGGATGGTGAATGGCAACCGAGAGCCGAACTCACCAATGTATTTGACTACGACCAAAAAGTGCTCGGCGTATATGGTACGGTCGCTTACGAAGGGAAAAAGTGGGGCGTCAAAACAGGCTTGCGCCTCGAAAATACCATTCTCAATACCTTACTTCAAAACACTAACGAAACCAATAATCTAAACTATAACAGCCTCTTTCCGAGTGCGCATACTTCGTACAAATTTTCGGAAAAATTCTCACTGCAAGCTGGATATTCGCGACGTATTTATCGCCCGCGTTTGTGGGATTTGAATCCGTTTTTCAATATTCGTAATAACTTCAATATCCGAGAAGGAAATCCTGAATTACTGCCTGAATTTACAGATTCGTATGAGCTAACGGGTATTTATATTTTGGAAAAAATCACGATGAATCTTGGTGTTTATCAGCGTTATACAACGGATATGATTGAGCGAATTTCTTTTTTTGAAGATGGTGTCAACACCACCAAACCACTCAATATCGGTACAAATCTCGCCACAGGCATCGAATTTAACAGTAAATATAATCCGAATGATTGGTGGACACTCAACAGTGATTTCAATTTTAATTTCTTCAATCGTAAAGGCGAATTTAATTTCATCAATGCTCAAGGAGAACTTGAAGAGACCAATATAGACTTCAATGCCAGTCGCTGGAATGGACGTATCACCAGCAAATTCAAACTACCCGCTGATTTCGACCTCGAATTCACCGGAAACTATGAGTCCAGATATAAGACAGTACAAGGCGAACAACAAGATATGCTATTTGGCGACTTGGGCGCACGTAAAAAGTTGATGAAAGGTAAGGCGGTTTTTAGTCTCAGTATACGCGATATTTTTGCTTCACGCATATCCGAAAGAGAAGTGTTTCAAGATGATTTCTACGCCTATAGTCGCAATTTACGTGGTAGATTTATTCGATTTGGGTTTAGTTACGGATTCGGAAAAGGAGAGGCGATGCAGTACTCTGGCAGAAGAAGGTAAATTAATGGATAATGGATAATGTACAACGGATAATATTTATGGTTTTCGCTTTGCGAAAACACGCTCATTATCCGTTATACATTATCCGTTACATTATTAACCTCCTTTCATTAGCTTCACAAAGCCCGTATCGCCGTCCATTTCCAAGAGCAATGTATACAAACCGCCTACCAATTGAGCAGGCAACTCAAACTGCATTACATTTCTTCCCTTGTCCAAATTAATGGTATGTTGTTCTATGATACGTCCTGCATTATCAATGATGGAAAGTGTCGCGTTGCCCGTTCGCATCGCGTTGATATTCATTGTAAAATAACGTTGTGCAGGATTCGGAAATGCTTCCAATGAAATATTTCTAATTCCTTCAAATGGCAATGTTTCCACAGAAACTATTTCGCGGTCTTCTGCGAAAAATACATTATCCTGAATATTTTCAACGCTTGTATTGCGCTTAATCACGTCCGCCAATGTCGTGTAAGTAATCTCTTGTTTTTCCTGTGCGGTGAGTTGGTCATCATTCATATAATAATACCAATCCCCATCACGGAGTTGTTCAAATTGTTGTTTGAAAATGTTGTAGAGCGTCTGTCCAATAATCGCATTAGGCAGGTGGTCTTCTGCCATCAAACCTATCCACGGGTCGATTTGATTCACATCATCATACACACTCACAAACGAATTATAAATATCCGGGTCGGAAGTAATTTCGCTAAAATCATTTAATGCAGGCAAACCAAAATTCTGACGAAGGGTGTTGTAATCAACTACACCACGCTCACGCGCACGTTGGATATTGATAGCAAGCAAATCCAAACCACCTGCCCCCGGAGGACCAAACAAGAAATTACGCAAATCATCCATAATCAGCGGGTCAACAAATTGATGCTTTTGAATTGCCATTCCTCTAAAGAAAGGCGCAATACCACCTTGCTCCGTCAAAATTTCAGGGTGGAAAAACGCATCACGCAAATGGATACTTCCAAAGCTGAGTGTATCACCATTTTCCTCATAACGCAATACCCGTCCATTGACCATTGTATGCCCGAAACGATACGCGGCGGCTGAAAATACATTAAAAATCGCCGGATTCACATAGTTTTTATATCCTGTATATGGACTCAATTCAATACCAATCGCGGGTAAAAACTCTTGGTAAGTAATGGCTTGCATATACGCACCCACCATCTTTCTGGCACGTTGAAAAAGCTCCTCATCATCCAATTCGGGATGCGCTGCTGCAAACTCATCGCATAAGCGATTGTGTTCGCGTACCCACAAGGTATGGAAAGCCATCAAGGTAGGTTGTTCATTCGCACGGATGTCTCCGGCAACATAAAATTTCTCAGGAATGTGTGTTCCGTCTAATAACATAAACGGCGTATCATGGTCAATTTCACCATCTTCTTCACCTGTTAATGTATTGAAGGGCAGGAAGTTACCCGCCGAAACTTTTAATTTTCCACCTTCGTGGCTGCGTAACCAATCCGTGCGGTCTTCGGTAGAACCGTATACAGGCGAACCGTCGATGAATGCTGTAATGTCATTAATATGAACACGCATATTCCCCGGTCCTGTACCCGAATTCGGGTCAAATTTTGAACGGCGCATAGGAATTTCCACACCGCCTTCTCCATCCGGGTCAAACATAAAATCTCCCGCAGGAACTGCTATTGGTATGTGCTCCGTAGGATGATCATCATTCAGATTAATATCATGGTCAAGGAATTGCCCCCAGCCCCAGATAAAATCACTCAAGCCCTTTTCATTGGGCATAAATTCGGTTTGTCCGCCGATTGCATTACTAATCAAACGCGGATTAGGTCGGTCTGCACCGGCGGGCGCAGCATAGCCGTCTGCGAAGGCATTATCCGTAACACGTTGGAAAGGTGCATGTGCCGCGCCCCATTCGGGATTCAACTCATTATTGCCAAAACCGTCTATCGTTCTGTTCACTTGTGCATACATGGGCAAAGTGAACAACATTAGCGAGAATAAAAGTACATTTGTAGGTCTCATCACAGTAGGAAATTTTAAATTTTGATTATTACTTGATGGGTAAACTATAATTAAAAATTATACTAACATAAGTTTTAGTGATAATTTTTAAAGATGTCAAATTTACGACATTTAAATGATAAAGTTAAATCAATTTTAATGAAAACTGTTCAACCCGAATGTCAATTTTTTTTCAAACGAAATCTTCGATTCACCCACTTACACTTAATTAGATTTTTTCTAAATAAGGCGGCTTCAAAAATTAATTTATTTGCGAACTTTATCTTTAAATCTAATCTTTTTGACTACATTTGTGTTCATCTCTTTAGGAAGCAATTTATACAATAATCCACACAAACAACATCACAAAACAAATCACGATTCATCGGATAAACGAGTCACAAAAATGCCTGACAAGCGATTTGCAATTGTAGATATAGAAACAACGGGCGGCAAACCCGGACCGGATAGAATTACCGAGATTGCTATCGTATTATACGATGGGCAAAAAGTGATAGATAGTTTTGAGTCGTTGATTAATCCTGAGCGCAGCATTCCCTACAACATCACTCAAATGACGGGTATCAGTAATGAAATGGTTGCAGAGGCACCCAAATTTTATGAGGTTGCCAAGCAAGTAGTAGAGATGACACAAGGGGCGATTTTTGTGGCGCATAATGTGAGTTTCGATTACAACTTCATCAAGCACGAATTCCAGCAATTGGGTTACAGCTTCCGACGGCGCAAACTCTGTACGGTGCGGCTTAGTCGTAAGGTTTTTCCCGGCTTGCGCTCATACAGTTTGGGTAATCTGATTAAGCACTTTGACATCTCTGTTACTGATAGACACCGCGCCATGGCAGATACCCTCGCTACGGTGGAACTACTCAAAAAAGTACTCGCCAAAGATGGAGAAGATACCACCGAAAACATGGTCAATCTAGGTGTCAGTGCTACCCGACTCCCGCCCAATATCACCCTCGAACAACTCCATGAACTTCCCGAAGCCTGTGGGGTTTATTATTTTTATGATAAAAACGGTGATGTGATTTATGTAGGTAAAAGCCTGAATATCAAGAAGCGAGCTATGCAGCACTTCGCTGCACAAACACCCAAAGCCACCAAAATGCAACGTGTCATCCACGACATCAGTTACGAATTGACCGGCAGCGAACTCATCGCGCTTCTCCTTGAAGCTACAGAGATTAAACGTATTTCCCCGCGTTTCAATTCTGCCCTTCGCAATCGCAATATGAATTGGTCGATACATCGCTATACCAACGAATCCGGCTATACCTGCTTCACACTTGCCAAAACCACCAAGAAAAAAGCTGCGGAATTGGACATCGTAGCGCGTTTTTCACGCTCGGCGGTGGCTAAGGGAACGCTTCGCAGCTTGGTGAGGCGGTTTGAGTTGTGTGCTTGTTTGTGTGAGTTGGAATCCGGTAATAGTAGTTGTTTTCAATATCAAATCGGTCAGTGCTACGGCGCATGTCTCGGTAAAGAATCTGCCGAAATCTATAATGAACGTGCCGACCTCGCAGCTATCGCTTTTCAACGCGTTTTTGAATTTGATATGCTCATTATCGGTAAAGGCAGAACACCTGAAGAACAGTCTGTTGTGTTGATTGAGGATAATCAATTCGGCGGTTTTGGTTATGTCGATAAATCGGATGTGCAATCGGTTGAAGACCTCAAATCAGCGGTCAAATCCTTCACGCATCATAATGATTATTTGGATATTATTTTGACATTCATCCGAAAAAATACAAGCACAAAAATCATTGAAATTAACGAATAAATAGAGGTCAGAACGTGGACTTTTACAGACGTCAGACCACGTTGTTGTCAGATAGGAATGGCTTAGAGAAAATTCATGAATTTTCTCTAAGCAAGCAAATCATCTGACCTCTGACAGTATACGCGGTCTGACTTCTGACATCTCAAAATATGAATAAGCAAATTGAAAAAGAAATTATCGTCAAAGCACCACTCGAAGAAGTTTGGAATAGATGGACGACAGAAGAAGGTGTTCGTACATTCTTTGCTCAAGATTGTAATGTAGAACTTCGACTTGGTGGTAAGTATGAAATGTACTTTCTCAAAGATGCTGAACCGGGTCTGCGAGGTTCGGAAGGTTGTAAAGTGTTGAGTTTCATTCCTTACGAGATGTTTTCTTTTTCGTGGAATGCACCGCCGCAATTTCCTGACATCCGCAATGGTGGTGTGCACACTTATGTGGTAATTAATTTTGAAAAAATCACTTTGCAAGAAACTAAAGTTCGTTTACGTCATCTCGGTTGGCAAGAAGGTGGGGATTGGGATGAAGTTTTTGCTTATTTTGATAATGCTTGGGGGAAGGTATTGGAATGGTTGGAAAAGTCGATGGTCGATAGCTTTAGATAGGCAACAACATCATAAAAGCGGAGGGTTTATTGATCTTAAATAATAAAACGTCCCACATACGCAGGGTTGAAACCCTGCGCTTTTTGATTTACACGTTAGTTTCGCAAAAGCGGTGGGTTTCAACCCACCGCGAATAAATGGGACGTTTATTTTATAAAAATCAATAAACCCTCCGCTTTTATGATGAGGACATTGTAATACTATTATCTCCCACCACATATAATTTCAACAATCTCCTTCGGCTTTTCTTCCTGAATAAAGTGCTTGGCACCTTCAAGAATATGCACATCTTCATCTTTCACATTAAAAGCCTTCTGTAGCATCGGCACTTGAACGTCAGCAAGTAAAAACTTGTCCTTTGCTCCCCAGATAATTTGTACAGGCACGTCGATGGTTTCAAACATTTTATGATACTCCGGCATCCGCTCTTCTACATCTGCAAAGCTGGTAAAAAATTGATAAATCGCCTTATTACAGCCTTCTTGCATCGGCAGCCAATAACCGCGTTTTTCTTCTTTGCTGAATTTGTGTTTATTTGTCCCTGAGCGTAATGTATTACTAATCACTGCTTTACCTATCAGCTTTTTATCGTACATCCCAATGATGAGCTTTCCTAACCAACCTTTGCGTTTGAATCGTACGGGTGGTTTGAAGCCTTCTTCGTAAGCAATCGTATTCAAAATTACTAAGCGACTGACACGTTCAGGAGCTTTCATCATCATCTCCCACGACCACAAGCCGCCCGCGTCGTGCATGACGTGTGTCCACGTAGATATACCCAAATGGTCCATCAATGCAAGTATTCTATCGGCTTGTTTCTCAGGCTTGTATTGCTTATACTTTTGTGGCTTGTCGCTTGCGCCATAACCCAATAAATCCGGCGCAATCACCCGATAACCGCGCCCTGCCAAATCCGCAATCATGTGCCGATACAGCCAAGATGAAGTCGGCAAACCATGAACCAACAGGATAGGATTACCTTCGCCCACATCTATGTAAGCGATGTCACCGCCTTCTACTGCGAGCCGTTGTTGAGAGCCTCTATGTTCATCAACCGTTGCATATTTGTAATCCGTGTTAGCACTTAAGGAATAAGACATGACAAATATTGAAATGATGGTATAAAAATATTTCATTTAAATTTGATTTTTGTAAGAACGAAAATACGCTTTTAAACAGGAGGTCAAATGTCATTTACAGGACTTTTCGATTGGAATAATTCTTGTTAAAAGTAAGCAATATTTTTTGATTGCAAAACGTTAAGAAACAGTTAACTCAAAATACTGTTCTATTTCTTATTGTAAAATAAATAATTTTTTATATTATTGATTATCAGTGTTTTAATTCATTTTAACAAAAAATAATAATCAAATTATAAAGTAACATCTATCACTTTCAAAGTCGTCAAATTATTGAATCAAATAAGAATACGCTAAAATTTGAACTTGACACTTGAACTTGAACTTGAACTTTCATCTATGAATTTTCTGAAATTTCTCTTCCCCCTCCTCATTGTCGGCGTCGTCATTTTTCAATCATGTGGAGATGGCACAGATGCCCCTCCGATTGAATTTGGTTACGATTATTTCCCCCTTGAAATCGGTAAATATGTAGAATATGACGTGGATTCCATTATATATGATATTGGCGCCGGTAGTAGTGTCACGGTCAGAAATAACTCTATTCAAGTGCGCGAAGAAGTGACCGACTCTTTCCCGGATAATGAAGGGCGGTTGGTATATCGCATTGAGCGTTTTGAGCGTAGTGATGAGGCAGAAGAATGGCGCGTCAGAGATGTCTGGACAGCCGCAGTTACCGACCGACAAGCCGAGCGTATTGAAGAAAATCTACGATTTATCAAGATGGTTTTTCCCGTCAGTGAGAATACAAATCCTTGGGACGGCAATAAATATATCGACGAAAATCTGGTCATCTCCGTAGCAGGTGAAAGTATTTTTATCTTCAAAAATTGGTTGTATGAATATCGTGGAATCGCCGAAGCCCTCAATATTGGCGGTATTCCTTTCGATGATGTGGTGACGGTTTATCAGGCAGACGAAGAAAACTTTATTGAGCTACGACGTTCTTTTGAACGATATGCGCGCGGAGTCGGGTTGGTAGAGCGTGAAATGTATATCCTTGACACTCAGTGCATTGCTGATTGTGTAGGGCAGACTTGGGAACAGAAAGCAGAAAAAGGATTTATCGTACGCCAGACGATTAGAGACTATAATTAAACGGTGAACGGCAAACGGTAGACGATTAAACTATAAAATAATATTCGGAACTATTCATTTATTGGTTCACTGCGAAGTTGGTGGAATATTTATGGAAAATGGATAAAAAAACGTGTGTGACTCCAACGGAGTCGAATGTAATTCACTCATTTTCAACTATAAATCCCTTCGAGATAACTATCGCAAATATTCTGAACCAATAAATGGTCAATTCCGATAACATCTACTACCTATATGAACTTTCAGAAATTTCTTATCCCTCTTTTTGCAATCAGTACCATATTTTTTCAGTCCTGTCCAAGTGGTACTGAAGCAGAACCAATTGAGTTTGGTTACGATTATTTTCCTCTTGAAATCGGTAAATACATAGAATATGATGTGGATTCCATTATATATGACATCGGTGCAGGGAATAATGTCATGGTCAGAGAAAACTCTATTCAGATACGTGAAGAAGTAGCTGATTCTTTTTCTGATAATGAAGGGCGTATTGTTTACCGCATTGAACGTTTTGAGCGGAATGATGAAGCGGAAGAATGGCGTGTAAAAGATGTCTGGAGTACCACTGTCACCGACCGACAAGCTGAGCGCATTGAGGAAAATCTACGGTTTATAAAAATGATTTTTCCGGTCAGCGAAAATACAGACCCGTGGGATGGTAACAAATATATCGACGACAATCTGGTCATTTCTGTAGCAGGTGAAAGCATTTCTATATTCAAAAATTGGTTATACCAATATAACCAAATCAATATTCCGCTTGAGGTCAACGGTTTGAATTTTGATGATGTAGTAGAGATTTACCAAGCCGCGGATTCAAATTTTATCGAATTGCGGCTTTCTTATGAACAATACGCACGTGGTGTCGGCTTAATTAAACGTGAAATGAAAATCCTTGATACTCAATGTATTATTGATGATTGTGTATGGAAGCCTTGGGAAGAAAAAGCAGAAAAAGGATTTATCTTGCGCCAAACTATCAGAGATTATAATTAGGGAACACTTTCGGTTTGAAAAAGAACTATCGACTATCGACCATCAACTATGGACTATTTAGTATATTTTTAACGGAATTTTATCGAAGAAAGTGAGCAAATTGGGGCGGATAGTGTTATGTTTGTGTAATGTTCCTCGTTCTGCCTCATAAGCGATTGATTTTAAGGGAAGACGAAGGACAAATTACTCAATCAAACTTATTCTTTGTAAGGACAAGTCGTGACTTGTCCCTAAAACTAAACTTAATATGGCAAGAGGACGCTTAACAGGATTTACTCGATTTATACTCGCAATGATTATCATTATTCCATTGGCAATTATTGGTAGTTTATTTATAAGTGGAGAAGAAATCACCGTCGATAATATTACCAATCCCGAAAAATGGACAGATAGAAAAAAGAAAGATGATATCGAAGTAAAGGACGAACCAAGAGTTGTTCGTACAGATAAAGACGTAAAAGTCAATGACGAGGATGGTCCGAAAGACATCAAAGACCTCCTTGACGAAATCAAAAACAAAGACAAAGCAAAAGAAGAAAAAACCACTCCCCCACCTTCGCCTCGCAACGAGGATAATGCAGAAAACAAAGGTCT
>JAHDEO010000027.1:0-12205 GCA_020628725.1 Saprospiraceae bacterium | reverse complement strand
AAACCACTCCCCCACCTTCGCCTCGCAACGAGGATAATGCAGAAAACAAAGGTCTCAAAGACCTACTCAATGATAGAATTAAAAATCCGAAAAGAGACAAAGACCCTGAACCCGAAGTTGCCGATAATACAGAAACAGAGGTCGTTCCTGTTAGTACAGATGTAAAGGCACTGCAAGCTCGCGTCAGTCGATTGGAGGACGATATCAAGGAAAAAAACACTCGTATCGACAAACTATACGAAGAAAATCAAAGCCTCAAAACCAACCATCAAACCACCGCTGATAGTCTCAAAATGATTAAAAAGAAATTGGACGACTTGAAAAGAGCGTTGAATTAATGAATTGTCGAGTTGATGAGTTGACGAGTTGTTGAATAAATTTTTCGTCAACTCGTCAACTCGTTAATTCATCAATTCTTCATTATCTTTTCCGCCGACCAAACTTTATCTTCTTTCCTGATATTAATCAGATAAATACCTTGCGCTAATGTAGACATATCAATGCTTGCATTACCATTAGCATTTTGTGTAAGTACTTGACGACCAAACACATCACTAAGCTCTATTTGGTAATCATCTATATTGCTCCGAATGAAGAGCCTATCATCAACAGGGTTCGGGAATATCGAGAATCGTTCGCCAAAAGGAGCATTGACGTTTGTAAGAAAACTCGCTATACCACAAGGTCGTATTTGATAGCCATCCAAAAACGGTGCTGAACTCGAACCAAACTGTCCCCCGATTCCATCTACATCAAAAGATGCTGTCGTTGGAATATCATCAGGCTGAATATTGGCATCCGAATCAATACGCATCAAAAAAGTATTGCCTTCGGCGTCAATCAAATCAACATTATAGCTGCTTCCTGCATCGCCTATTTGCGTAGGGTCAACCACACTTACACCCGACAAGGACACCGGAAGTGATTCCGTTGACTCATTTAACTCCGTCACTGTCGAAAAACTAACAGCAGTATTGCCTTGCGATACAATCACAATTTCATGCGGTGTCAATTGCGTTAAACCCCTAAATTGATTGATTTCACCGGAAATTTGCAACTCATCCCCCACCATAAAACCATAATCACTCACGTCATCAAAACCAAATACCGAAATTCCACCCGTATCATCTACAAGTGCAAAATCATATCCGCCACCGCCACGAAAATCAATACAATATGCAATCCCTGTCACCTGCACCAATGCACCGAGCGAAGTCGCTACACCATCAGCATCTTCATCTGTAACATCCGCAATATTCACCACTTGATAATCATTATCCGTAATCGTAATCACGACTTGGTTGGTACTGCCGATGCCGCATGTGCCGCCGCTATTTTCCAAATTCAAAACGATGGTACGCTCACCGTCCGTGTCCGAATTATCCACGGTTGGTATCGTTAAAGTTTGCATCAAATCACCACCCGCCGTAAACGTAAGTGTTTGATTCATAAAGGTGTAATCAGCCGCAGGTGCAGTACTGCTTGCGTCCAATGTCACATCAATCGAGCAATCTGCTGCAATCGTAAGCGCGACATTTACATTAGCATCATCGCCTTCCGATACGCTGAATCCACTTGCCGTAAAGTCAAATTCAGGTGTGGTAGACATCATTCCTGAATATGTGCCTATTGGAATCATAGAACCACAAGTGGCATTATCCGAGCAACCGTCAAGCGCGTCCACGCCGCCGTAAGTCCAGTTGGTCTCAACGAATGTCGTACCATCGGGTCCTGTGCCGTCATTGCGGTACGCCCAACTGTCAAGATATTCCCACGGCGTGCCGTTGCCATCCACATTAATATCGCCAAAAACATCAATGACATTGCCATTCATGTACAATTCTACCGCATCATCGCCATTGATGCCCATAGACGCATCCGCGAAATCTGCTGCAAAACCAAAATAAGCCATAAACGGATCGGCTTCTGTCGTCACATAAATAAATGTTCCTGCTGAATAAGCTCCCGCAGGAAAGGTAAATTCCTCACCGTCAGTGCCTTGACCATTATTTGCCGAGCCAATACCGTACATACTCAAATCGGCAACGTCGTCGGTCACGTAAAGTTCCACGCCTTTGGGTGTACCGCCCGATAGCGGACCGTCATACACGGCTGTGATAATGACATTCGCCTGTGCAGGCGTCATCAGAAATGCCGCCAACACAAAAACCAACGTAGTGTTGAGCATTTTTTTCATGTTAAAATGTAAATAGTTGTAAATAATTTCCATATGGATTATTTTTTTATGTTAGAAAAAATATTTAACTTGAATTTAAGAATTATTTAAATGATAATTTGTTATTAAACGATTGTTAAGAAATACGTTAACAGATATTTAAAGTAATAAAAAACACATAATTGACATGCAATTAAATTCAATTAAATCAGTTTAAGTACGAAAATACAACAAACAGAAAATACGTCCACACAAAATATACATTATTATTCAATACTCATCAAACTCCGAATTAATTAATTGTAAATTTCTATTTATGGTTAAACACACATTTTGCTTATACTTGCTACTCGTTGGCTGTTTTACTGTATGTTTATCAAGCCTTCATGCTCAATCCCAAATCACGCCACACACCGCATCTACGGATATTTTCAAAACGGATTATTTGCTCAAACAAAGTTATGATTATAATCCTGAATTCATCCGTTCGCACAATGTAAAATCCATCCGATTATACTCAGAACTCAATCGCGATGAAGCCTCGCAAGACCGTTTTTTCACTCAATACAATTTCGATGAGTGGGGTTTTGTCAATGAGAAAATTTACTTCCAAGAAGCTGACTTACAGGACATTCCATTGACCATGCACAAGTTTTTCTACAATGATGAAGATAAAATAGAACGCATTGAAGAGTATTATGCAGGAAAATTTGCCATAGCGACTTGGTTTGTGTACGATGATGACGGACAATTGGAAAGTGTATTTGAAGAAGACACCGAAGGGCGTACCGGCAATCGTTCGGAATACTTAGTCAGCAATCAGCAAGTCAGTCAAAAAACGACTTACAGTAATCACAAAATCAGGCAGTTAGAATACTATCTCCCTGTTGCTGTCTTACTGGAAAATCCGGATACACTTCGGCGCATACAGCCAAAGGATTTAAGTCTCAAGAGGACTTATTTTTACCTATACGAAGGCAATCAAATCGTAAAAGAATTTTGGTATACGCCCATTGCAGATTACAATATCAGCCGCGAATACGATAGCGACGGACAACTCACCAACATCAAAAAAATCGGTGAAAACACCACAACCGCTACTTACAAATACAGCGATGCAGGCAATATCAAACGCATCAAAATCAGCCGAACCAAACGCCCGACCAAACAACGCCGCTTTTTCTACGATGATGAAGATACTTTTATCATTAAAACGGAAGTAAAAAGAGATGGCGAGGTCTTGGAAAGTTTGGTCTACGAATATGATTTTTGGTAAAATAACGCCATCGAACTGATGGCATTATTTTATTTTCAAAAAAATATTATCCGACAAATTACTGTTAATCAACATCTTACCCCAAAAGCGTCATTTTTTTTAGCTCTTTAGAAAAACTTTTTCCACACCTTCCTGTTCTCTTTACCTTGCGATTATTTTGAAACTACACTTGCGCGCGCAGTTTCCATTACACATTTATTATTTAACAAACTATTGGGTCTTAAACACTAATTTTTGAGTCAAGACACAGGGTAATCCTATGTCTAATCCGAAGTTTTTGTTTACTATCCATCAAACTTTTTTTCTAATGAGAAAATTGGTTCTTCTATTTGGCTTCATCGCCATCATCTTCGCAAGTTGCGAACAAAAAGAGGTAACAGGTATTGAAGACACATTAAACGAGTCACTCACTGAGGTTTCGCTAAATGCAGCGTCAGAATTCGAGGCTTTCATGCAGCCGGAAGAAATTGAAGAAAGAAATATCACCTTCAATACGCTCAATCAGGCATTACAGTGTACAGGTTTAACTTCGGCAGTATTTTCGGGACAAAAAACAATTTACGCACCGACAGATGATGCATTCGCACAATTGGGATTGGATGCAAACAGCGTTTGTGATATACCAACAGACCAGTTGGTCGCTATCCTAACCTATCACGTTACTGACGGCTTCGAATTCGGATTTGGACAGGGTTGTATTACACAAGTAGATGGCAATGTTGCTCAAATCACTAGAGAGAGCTTCTTCGACAGGTCTATCAACGATTCCAGAGTTATTGCATCTTTTGCTCAATTCGGTTTCCACCCACAATATTTACTCCGCGTATTTGTCATCGAAAGTGTTCTTACGCCACCAACCAACAACATTGTAGCTACCGCCTCTAGCGTTTCTGATTTTTCTTCACTCGTAGCTGCTGTGGTCGCTGCCGACCCTGCTATCGCCGCTGCTTTGTCTGACGAAGATGCTGTATATACTGTGTTTGCACCGACCAATCAGGCTTTCGCCGACTTGTTGGGCGCACTTGGCTTCAACTCGCTCGGAGATTTGGTAAATGGCATAGGCGTGGACAATTTATCGACCGTATTGCTTTATCACGTAGTCGATGGTTGTGCATTTTCCAACGATTTATCGGATGGTTTGCGCATTCATACCTTGCAAGGTGAGCGATTGAAAGTAGACTTGGGCAATCTAAGTCTCATTGACAAGAGTGATACACCTTCACGACTAGATCCTGCAGGTTTGGATATCATCACCTCAAACGGCATCGTACATACCATTGATAAGGTATTACTCCCTGACGCAATTCTTGAACAATTATAATAGATTAGCTAACGAAGACAGTCGGTTTTACCCGACTGTCTTCTATTTGAAACTTTTCTTTAGTGGTTTGAAAATGAGGGCGTATCCCCTGCGGGGTCAGGCTATCCCGAACCCTTTCGGGACACTCTCTCCATTCCTGTCGGCTCAGCCGACATCCACTACGTTCAAACAACACCTCCTATCCTTTACGCGGCAAAACTTACACATAAGTAGTGAGACAAAATGATTGAGAATTCTTTCTGGTATAGAGTAACAACGTCAGACTGACAGTGCATCCTCTCACCGTCAGGCAGCGTTACTTTTGTTTTAATCCATGTAGATTTTGCTCCACAAAAGTCTGCGGAAAATCTTCTACTCCCGGAAAACCCAATTTAATATCACGCCCATCATGCGGAATATGTGCCGTCCCGAAAATGTAATCCCAAATCGCCAACGTCAATCCAAAATTAATCCCATAACGACGCTCTTCAGGTAAATTATACGAATGATGCCAGATGTGCATTTCGGGGCTATTAAAAATAATTTTCATAAACGGACCAACTACAAAAGCTGTAAACAACACACTTCCCACAAGCACTCCTATCTCCTGAATTACAGGCAATTGCAATTGAGATATTGCATATACGCCAATCAACAAACCCAGTACCGCACCCGATACCCGCCCACTCACCGTGATATTGGAATGGTTGTAATGCCCCACCATTGTAGTGAAAAAATATACGATAAAGAAGTCATCAATCCCAAAACCAATCATTGCCAACGGAATGTATTGAAGCGAACCGTAAACCACATTTTCCATCCAATGATACCGCAAATGCGCCGCAAATCCCATTTGCTCGACCGAGTGATGTACTTTGTGAAATTCCCATAGAAAATCTACCCGATGCAGCAGGCGATGTGTCCACCATTGGATAAAATCTCTCAATACAAACAGTATCAATAGTTGAATCCACACTGCCAAAGTTCCAATCTGAATCGCCACCAAGTTTTTCACCCCAAATAATCCAAGAAAATCATTGAAAAGATTCACTACCACATTCGACGCAGCATTATAAATGATGAGCGAAAAGAGGAAGAAATTGAAAAACATGTAGAAGAAATCCAACCAAAAATCTTTGCGAAATTTCGGTTGTTCTTCCCGCCACGGACGCGCCAATTCCAATAAGAAAAAGAAGGCAGAAATGACTATTAGCATGTAAAAATAATTGCCCCATCCCGGATTTGTGATTTCATTCCAAAGATACCCCGCGTATCCCGCGTAGCTGTCTGCAATTATTTTCAAATATTTTTCCATGCCTAATTTTGAATGAGTGAATTCTCTAACTCAATTATAAAGACAAATTTAAATCAATTTTGATGCATTTTTTGTCTCATATTTTACAAAACATGAAAACATGAACATATAATAATTTAATAAAAAATTATTCCGAATAAAACATCACTTTATCTCTTGCCATTCGTCTCAATAATGGGCTACATCTATAGCGGTCTTCCAAATATTCGTGATACAGCGCATCCATTCGCGCCACGCATTCCTCAATACCAATTTCATCTGCCCATTTTAGCAAGCCTTTTGGATAGTTGACGCCACGCGTCATCGCCAAGTCAATGTCGTCTCGTGAAGCGATATTGAGATAGAGCGCGTCGGCGGCTTCGTTGATGAGCATAGCCACGATACGATTAACGATTTTCGTAGCTAAATTCATGTCTTTATTTGGCGTAACCTTCTGACTATCATCGCTGTAATCGTAGTAACCTTTACCCGTTTTTCGCCCCAAATATCCTGCTTCCGACAGGCGTTTTTGTGTGAATGCAGGCTTGTAACGCGGGTCGTACCAGAAAGCTTTGAAGACGGTTTCTGTTACAGTATAATTGACATCATTGCCAATATAATCCATCAATTGAAAAGGTCCCATGCGGAAGAAACCAAAGTCAGTCATTGCCCAATCAATCGTCGCAAAATCGGCGATACCTTCTTCGTAAATTCTCAATGCTTCACCGTAAAAAGGTCGTGCCACACGATTGACAATGAAGCCGGGGGTGTCTTTGGCGAGTACCGTCGTTTTACCCCAATCGTCGATGAGTTTTCGGGCTGTTTCGACGACCTTTGGGTCACTTTGAATGGCAGGGATGATTTCCACCAATTTCATCAAAGGTGCAGGATTGAAAAAGTGAATACCCAGCACGCGTTCAGGATGTTCACACGCAGCCGCAATAGAGGCAATGGACAAGGAAGACGTATTAGATGCCAACATCGCATCTTTCGCAACAATACTTTCTAATTGCTTGAAAACCTGCTTTTTAATGTCCAAATTTTCTACAATCGCCTCAATCACCAAACCGCAGAATGCCATGTCTGCGTTATCTGTGGTGTAGCTGATTCTGCCTTGAATGGCTTCGGCTTCGGCAGCCTCTACCCTACCCTTTTCGATGAGGCGGTTCATGATTTTTTGGAGTTTATTTTTAGATGTTTCCAGTGCCTCCTTGCGTGTATCCGATAAGATGACTTCGTGACCCGCCGTTGATGCGACTTGGGCGATTCCGCTGCCCATTGCGCCACTTCCAATTATGCCTATTCTCATGTTTATGCTATACTCTAAGCACGGACAGGAATGTCCGAGTTACGCTCCTTTAAATGTTGGTTTTCTTTTTTCTAAAAATGCATTCACACCTTCCTGATAATCTTCCGTCTGACTTGCCGCTTCCTGAATATCTCGTTCTGCATCCAATTGGGTATCAAGGTCATTGGTGAGCGATTGATTGAGTAGGCGTTTGGTCAAGCCAAGTCCTTTGGTGGGCATTTTGGCGAGTTTGGTAGCGATTTTCCAGGCAGTTGCTTCAAACTCTTCGTCAGGCACGGCTTTGTAAATCATACCCATCGTTTCCGCTTCTTTTGCAGTGACTTTATCACCCAACATCGCCAATGCCGATGCCTTTTGCCACCCCACCAAACGAGGCAAGAAAAATGTACCGCCACTGTCAGGTATCAAACCAATTTTGCTGAATGCCTGAATGAATGTCGCCGACTCTGTAGCGATTACGACATCACATGCGAGCGCGATATTAGCGGCTGCTCCTGCTGCTACGCCATTGACGGCTGCTATCACAGGTTTTTCCAATACCCGTATCTTGCGAATCGTCGGATTATAATGTTGATTCACAATATCGCCCACACTCATTCCATTGGGTGGGTTGAGAATTTCCTGTAAGTCCTGCCCTGCACCAAATGCCTTGCCTGCTCCTGTGATATACACCGCACGAATCTCTTGATTTTCAGCACATTCATCCAAAATACGCTGTATTTCGAGTGCCATATCTCGGTTGAGACTGTTGTATACATCAGGACGATTAAGGGTGATTTTGGCGACGGAATCTTGAATTTCAAATTGTATCATTGTTTCGAGTTGCGGGTTACGGGTTACGGGTTGCGAGTTACGAATTTTTCAACCCGTAACTCGTAACCCGAAACCCGCAACTACCTTGTAAATATTAGTTCTTTTTCGGTGGATAAATCTTCGTTGTATACGTAATTATCGTAGTCGAAGCCTTTGAGGTGTTCGGGATTCGTGATTTTGTTTTTGATAATGTAGTGGCACATCATACCACGCGCTTTTTTCGCAAAAAAAGCGACGATTTTGTAAGTACCGTTTTTGTCTTCTTTGAAATTGATGTTAATGAGCTTACCGTTGAGTAATTTAGGTTTGACGGATTTGAAATATTCCTTTGAAGCCAAATTAATAATGTATTCGCTGTTTGTGGCTTGAAGGTCTTCATTGAGACGGTTAGTGATTTTCTCATGCCAAAATTCGTAGAGATTTTTGCCTCGTGAATTTTGCAATTTTGTCCCCATTTCAAGTCGGTAAGGCTGCATCAAATCAAGTGGTTTGAGAATACCATACAAGCCCGAAAGTATGCGCAGGTGTTCCTGAGCAAACTCTAAATCCGCTTCATCAAAACTATCTGCATCTAAGCCCGTATAAACATCACCACGAAAAGCAAGTACTGCTTGCTTCGCATTATTTAAGTCAAATGGTGTTTTAAAAGATTTAAAACGGTCTACATTCAGCTCAGCGATTTTGTCACTGACGCCCATAAGTTGCTTGAGGTCATCGGCTGATTTCTTCTTTAGTACTTTCACCAATTCCTTGCTATCTTTCGTAAAAGATGTATCTGTGTATTTTTTAATTGGTGAAGGGCTAAAATCTAAAGTTTTTGCAGGTGATATGAGTAATAACATATTATTAGGTTACTAAATTATTCAATTATACTTCAACAATGTCTTATAAGCGTAAATTATACATCTTATATTTTTCTAATAAAAAGAATTTTAAATTACGATATCATCAAAAATAATAGGGTTTTAATTCACATTTTCCACAAAACTCCCGTCACCTTTATCGCATTATCAATTCACTTTTATTTTTATTAATATGTTTATTTTTTTGAATTAATTAATTTTAAAAATTTAATTATCAAACACTTATAAAAATACGCACAAGGTAAATTCTATGAAACGAACTCACGTTTAACGTATCATTTAATCTTATATCAATGTCACAGTAATTTTACGTAACTATTGGTCATTAAATTTATTGTCCATATTTTTGGAACATAATACTGCTACAGCAAAGTAGTTTTTTGTGTTTATTTGTTTGGGTTAGGGAGTCCTTATTCGGCATTCAAGCTGGGTAAGGTCTTCCCGTTTTTAGGGATAGCGTTTCCCAAAATATCAAGAAATTCCTCTCTTCATCACAAAAGCGGAGGGTTTAAACCCTCCGCTTTTGTGATGAAGGATACATTAGAATTCTACTTCCAATTCTACCTCTTCACCTTCTCTTTCCACCACTATTTTAGTTTTATCTCCTTTGCCAAATTTACCGAGTGCATCCATATATTGATAAATATCTTTCACTTCATAGTCACCCATTTTAACAATAATGTCATCAGGTTTGAAGCCTGCTTTGTCGGCGGCTTTACCTTCGCTTACGCCGTCAATTTTCATCCCATCACCTGAGTAACCGTAATTGGGCATCACGCCAAGCGTGACATTGAAGCGTTGTCTGCCTTGTTGTTGTGAATCTTTAGTTTTTTGAAATGCCAATTTATCTTCAGATTGCGAAGCCAATATAATCGCATAAATAAAATCATGCACCTGCGACATACCGTAGTAGTTGAGTTTCTCAGGGTCATCGGCAGGTTTGTGATAATCAGAATGTGTGCCGGAGAAGAAACTCAAAACAGGAATATCTTTCAGATAAAAAGATGTAATATCAGTTGGTGCCATACCCGATTCGTGCGACTCGATATTGAGTGACCAATCTTGCGGCGTAGCTTTCACGATAAGATTGCCCCATGCGGGTGATGTGCCTGTGCCTTGTACGGTCAAGGTGCGATTTTTGATACGCCCGACCATGTCCATATTGAGCATGTAATTGATTTCTTCCAATGGAATAGTAGGCGAACTGACGTAGTAATTTGACCCTAAAAGTCCCATTTCCTCGCCGGAAAAACCAATAAATAAGTAATTCAAATCGTTGGTTTGTTCATTGTTTTTCAATGACTTAGCCAATTCAATCATTACTGAAACACCGCTTGCATTATCGTCTGCACCGTTGTGAACTTCCGGCTCTTTACCTGTGTGCAATGAACCAAATGCTCCGTAGCCCAAATGGTCGTAATGCGCACCGATGACGACCGTATTTTCCGCTTCATTATCCATGTAGCCAATGACATTGTAGCCCTTTCGCTCATCAGCAATAAGTTCAGTAGCAACAGTCGCATTTTTACATAATGCCTTTTTTATCTGCTTAGTTTTTGTCGTAAAAATAACAGGAATATCAAGTGCTTGTATGCGTCGTGTATAGTCGGGAATCGGCGTGTCTTTATTTTCACCCGAATTGATAAAAACGACTGCCGCTGCGCCGCGTTCTGCGGCTATTTTTGCTTTGTGTCGCAGGTCTGTGAATTGTGCAATTACAGAATGAGGATTGTTACCATTAATAGGTGTTGCAGTTTCTATGACGAATATTTTTCCTTCCAATTTTTTCTTACCTTCATAATCATTCACGCCTTCGTCCGGCGATACGATACCATAGCCCACAGATTCTAATTTGCCGCTTACTTTACCGTTGCCACTAAATTCGAGTGCGTAAAAATCCGCTCCCGCTTGTAGGCTTTCTCCTTTGACAATCAAACTATTATTCTTACCATAAAATTTACCTGCCAGTACATCAAATTCTTGCAGAAAGCTCTTGCCATCTCCTTTCGGGGTTAATCCGGCTAATTTAAATTGTTTGGAGATATAATCAGCCGCCATTTGCTCGCCTTTGGTGCCTGTCTCACGCCCTTCCATTTCGTCAGAAGCGAGGATTTCGACGTGTTCTCGCAAGTCTGCATAGTCATCGCCGGGTTGTGCGTAAGCAAAACCTGCACTTAGTATAAATAGGAATGTGTATAATTTTTTCATAGAAAACTCAATTTTGACTCACTTGACAGTTAAAACCGTCAGTACGATGCAAAAGTACGCATGAAACAGCTTTTTTTGGGTGAAAGTTGTAAATTCTTTGTGAAAAAGGGCATGACGGATTCAGTATTTTCCGTCTTTAGAACGATTTTTATTTTATAATAAATGTTAGTAGTTATTCAGCAACTCGCGTATTATCGGCGGACTGCGGACAGAAAAACTACGGACAAAATATATTTCACATGAATATTCAAGACAATTATTCAGCAGAAGATTGGGAGCGTATCAACCTTTTACCTTCTATCGTGGGTGCAGCTACGGCTTGCGCGGGTACTAACGGGCTTTTCGGCATGGTAAAAGAGTCGATGAGTAGTGTACAAACGATGCTCGCAGGTGTCAAACAGTACCCTGACAATCAACTTATTAAAGCCGTATCGCCGGATATGACCGACCGACAAGCTGCCAAACAAACCGCAATGGCTCAACGCGAAGCCTTCAAAACTAAAATGAAAAATGCAGGTATCAAAAAGCGGGAAGACCTGATGCGTCTCGCACTTGATGAAACCATATCGGTCATGAAAACGCTTCCCGCAGGTGCGAGTGAACAGGAAATCGCGGAGTTCAAGGAATGGGTGCAGTCTATCGCTCAGAAAGTGGCGGAGTCTGCTAAAGAAGGTGGATTTTTGGGCTTTGGCGGTACAGCAGTGAGTGAGGGTGAGCAGCAGTTTTTGAATGATTTGAAATTGGCTTTGGGGTAAACGGCGAACGGTAGACGACCTAACGACAAACGAAATATAGGAGATTATCTTGAGCGTTTCTGCGATTGTGGAGACGCTTTTTTTTATTTTTTTTGAAAAAACGGGAAAACATCAATCAAAACGATACAAATATTTAAAAATCAATAGATTAGCTCCAATTGATATGCGCTTTCGGTCTGTATGAGCTGATTTTTCTTCTAATTTTTCTCTG
>JAHDEO010000495.1 GCA_020628725.1 Saprospiraceae bacterium | reverse complement strand
ATTTCCTCTTTCGTAAAACCATATTTTTCGAGCGAATAATTGTGTAGGCTTTTATATTTTTTAGGAGAGCTTAAATGGGTTTCCAAACGTCCTCTAAATGCATCTGACACATCCATTTCGAAATGTGTGTAGACATCTTCGATAACTCGTATGGGGTTGGCAGTGAGATTTTTATATGGAATAACATAAAAATTTTCCGGGCTGAATTTATCTTTATTTTTATGAAAATAATTGTACAAATCAATGGCTATCTGTCCCAAGGCACGATATTCTACACTGTCCTCTGCTAATTCGGGCGCAATCCATTTCCACGGCGCACTAAACATGCTGATAAACGACGGAACAGCCGATTCCGGGTCGCGTATGAGGTACACGATACGTGCATCAGGAAATACATCAAGGATGGTATGTAGGCGTCCTGTTGTGATGACATTTTTATTCAAAAGCGTCTTACCTTGCCCCTCTGCATACATAAATCGCTGTATCGAGCTA
Source organism: Saprospiraceae bacterium (assembly GCA_020628725.1). Lineage (GTDB taxonomy): Bacteria > Bacteroidota > Bacteroidia > Chitinophagales > Saprospiraceae > JAHDEO01. The sequence continues at coordinate 4,700 of JAHDEO010000495.1, read as the reverse complement.
CGGTAGTATTTTCGGAGATTTTTGCGGGTGCGTTCAGGCATTTCATCAATAACCGTCAGGTAGTCAAACTCCTGCATGTAAGGACAAACTAAACAGATTGCTACTGACAAAAAACTGAAAATATACAAACCTTCGTCTTCTTCACTTTGATTAAATCCTGTCGGATGTATGCCTTCCCAACCTTTGAAAAACCAACTATCTACCCAATCAAAAAAGCGGCGAAATGGTCGTCCGATTCGCCTATCTAATGCGCTGATTATCTGTACAATTTTGTAGAAAGTCACTGATGGAATTATCGTATGATATAGCAACATGTAGACATATCGCTCCTCATCCATACACAAAAGCCGATGTGTAAAAGTCGTACCACTACGCGGATTACTAACGATAAAAACAGGACGTTCAATTTTCGTTTGACGATAACGGAAAAATAAAATTTCATCCATCAATCGAAATACGAAAAGGGCTGCACAGACTATTATCAAAATTATTACCAAAACTAAGGTAGCCAATAAGCGTCGCCATCCAAAATGCTTGATGCAATTCAGATAGATAATTTTGAACAGTGTTTTGAAATGAATATATAAAATCGACGACATTTATTATTGTTCTATAGTTTCATTATCCCTATGTTTCTATATTGCAAGCAATACACATATTAAGTGCAAAAATAATAACTTCTAAATTCCAACAAACCTATTTCACGTTGTTTTTCGGTCAAAAATAAGGTCATAAGTGTAAAGAAATTATTGCAAAATTGATAACTCATTAATCTATGTTCCCTAATAATGATATGATGTAACAAGAATCCTCGAAAAATAAAAAATCTTGTACCGGGTTATAACTGCATCTTAATTTTGAACTAAATTCAGCCAATATTTTACATTTGATTACCTTTGTAATTAAAGCCAATTATCAATCACCCGTTTTCTCCCCAAGTAACGAGCAAATAATAAGTGCAAAAAAAGCCGTCCAAATGCGGAAGTTATTATTTACTCGTTACTAAACTAAGGCACATGAATAAAACAATCAAACTTATAACTACTTGCTTATTAATACTTTGTGCATACCAAATCAATTACGCACAAACTATCATCAACGGAACAATTACCGACGCCAAATCAGGCGAAACACTCATTGGTGCTACTATTTTAGCCAAAGAAAGCGGTAAAGGCGTCACCGCCGATTTCGACGGCAACTACGAAATCAGACTCGATAATGGTACTCACCAACTGATTTTCAGCTATATAGGATACGAAGATGTCCCCAAAGCAGTTACAATAAATGGCGAAGAACGGTTGACATTGGATGTTAAAATGGGGGAAGGTACTTCGATTTTGGATATCGTAACGGTTACGGGTAGCCAAGTGGAAAGAAAGCTAACTGAGGAAACAGTGTCGATAGATGTGATTGCACAGGATTTTATTGAGCGTAGAAATAATGTCTCTCTGGCGGATGCCGTACAACGCATTCCGGGCGTGGAAGTGATTGATGGTCAAGCCAATATACGTAGCGGTAGCGGCTACGCATACGGTGCGGGCAGCCGCGTTGCGGTACTTGTAGATGACCAGCCTTTGCTATCTGCCGACCTCAGTGATGCCAAGTGGAATTTTATCCCGATAGAAAATGCCGCACAAGTTGAAATCATTAAAGGTTCATCGTCGGTACTATACGGTTCGGCGGCATTGAACGGAGTGATTAACGTCCGCCTTGCACGAGCGACCGAGACGCCTTTCACTTCCTTGTCCATGTATTCGGGTATTTATCATAGAATGCCTGATACGGCTCAGATTTGGTGGGAACATCCCATCGAACGCCCATACCAAACAGGCGTATACATGGCACATCGACAAAAATTGACGCCGCATTTGGGGCTTGTTTTGGGAGGAAATATTCATTTTTCGAGAGGATTTTTGAAAGGAGCAGATGAAGAACGCGCTCGTTTCAATTTTGATTTGCGTTATAATCCACCTGAAAATGACCGTCTTTCGTATGGAGTTTCAGGAAATACGATGTATCACAAAATAGGCAATTTCTTTTTATGGGGAAATGAACCCAATGAACATTACATTCACATTAATGACCCGCTTGGTGGCGACAAATATCACACAACTTCTATTGACCCGTGGTTAAATTATTTTGATAGCTATGATAATAAACACGCTATAAAAGCACGATATTTTGATGTAATTAAATTGCGCGGCTCAAATGACACGCCGGCACGAATTGGTAGTTTGGAATATCGTTATCAACGACAATTTGACGGCAATTTGAGTGTGACAGGAGGTACGATGGGGCAGTATTTTAATGTCAAAAGTGTCCTTTTTGAAACGGATAGTTTGGGTGGATTTATTCCCAAAAGCGGTTTTACTTATGCATTATACGGTCAAGTGGATAAGAAATTTTTCAACAAAATAAATACGACATTTGGCATTCGTTGGGAAAATTTTCAAATAGCAGGTGAGTCGATTGCTGCGCTGCCGGTCTTTCGTTTGGGCTTGAATTACCCTGCAAGCAAAACGGATTTCTTCCGCGCATCTTTCGGACAAGGCTATCGTGTTCCGAGTCTTGCAGAGCGATTTATTGACGAAACGCTTACGGATGGTGTGTTCATCTTCCCGAATGCTGAATTGCGTCCTGAAAGCGGTTGGAGTACCGAGGTGGGTTATAAAAAAGTCATTGATAAAGGCAGCGACAAATGGAACGGCTATGTAGATGTAGCGGCTTTTGTCATGGAATACAAGGATATGACTGAGTTTTATTTTGACTTGTTTCGTCCTGATTCGCTGGCAGGTGAACCTGTTTCTTTTGATGATTTATTCACTTATTTGGGTTTCAAAGCAGTCAATGTGAGTCGTGCGCGCATAGCCGGTGGGGAGTTGACCGTATTTGGTGAAGGGAAAGTCGGGAGTATCCCTACCCGCGTTTGGGCAGGTGCAACATATAGCTTTCCCGGCGACCTTAGTGCTGATACTACGTTGGTCAATTTTGGCAGTTTCATGGCGCGTGCCGGGCGCAATTTTATTTCAGTAGATTCTGCCGATGTCAGTGGTATTCTCAAATACCGCAGCTTACACACCGCCCGACTGGATGTAGAAACAGATATTCAAAATTTTACCATTGGCGCAGCCGCCAATTACAAAAGCTTTGTCTATAATGTTGATGATGTATTGATTGCCGGAGGGCAGTATGGTGCATTGGTGAGTACCGTCTTACCTGCGGTGTTGCAAGTCCGCGAATTTCGTGACGAGCGTTACGGACAGGGTGATGTCCTCGTTGATTTACGTCTCGCATATAGTTTTGAAAATAATCATCGCCTCACCTTTTCTACGATGAATGTTTTTAATCGGGAATATACCGTGAGAGCCGCCAAGCCCGGTGCGCCAAGACTTTACAACCTGAAATATCAAATGGTATTTTAACGGTGGATGGTTGACGGTAGATGGTTGACGGCTCTAACGCGGGGTGGGACGCGGTTTTAACGAACTTATTATAAACAAATATTGTTATGGGAAATTTCAGAGAGTTACGAGTTTGGGAGGACGGAATAAATTTAGCTGCTGAGATTTATAGCATCACAAGGGAGGAGCCTTTTCGCAAAGATTTTGGTTTATGCAATCAAATTCAACGTGCTGCGGTTTCTATTTCATCTAATATTGCAGAAGGTGATGAGCGAGGCTCAAATAGAGAATCTGTGTATTTTTTCAATATTGCAAAAGGCTCTTGTGCGGAAGTTATTACCCAACTTTATATTGCTCATAAAATTGGATATATCGACGACAGCACATTAGAAAAACTCGAAAATCAAGCCGAAAAAATCAGAGCATCTTTAAAGAAATTAATTTCAGCAAGAGGCGGAAATAATAAACTCAAGACCTTTGGTTGGCTTTTGCTGACTATCTTCCTTCCTATAAGTTAATGGTGGACGGTGGATGACCATCCAAAATATGTAGTGAAACTCGCGTCCTACCCCGCGTTAAAACCGTCAACCATCCACCGTCAACCATCTACCGTTATTTAAAAGCATTGAGTCCCGTCACATCCATACCTGTGATGAGCAGGTGAATATCATGCGTACCTTCGTAAGTAAGCACCGTTTCGAGATTCATCATGTGGCGCATACATGGGTACTCATTGGTGATGCCCATACCGCCGTGTATCTGACGGGCTTCGCGTGCTATCTCCAATGCCATGTGGACGTTGTTACGTTTTGCCATCGAGATTTGGGCGGGAGTGGCTTTGCCTTTATTGGCAAGTGTGCCGAGTCGCCATGCGAGGAGTTGTGCCTTGGTGATTTCGGTAATCATTTCGGCTAACTTCTTCTGTGTCAATTGAAACTGTGCGATAGGTTTGCCAAATTGGACGCGCTCTTTTGAGTAGCGCAATGCCGAATCGTAGCAGTCCATCGCTGCGCCAATCGCACCCCAAGCGATACCATAACGCGCTTTTGACAAGCAAGAAAGTGGTCCTTTCAAACCCGCGACATTGGGCAGTACATTTGCTTTTGGTACGCGCACATCTTCAAATACCAACTCGCCTGTGCAGGATGCACGTAAGGAGAGTTTGCCATGAATTTCGGGTGCGGATAAGCCTTTCATGCCTTTTTCCAAGATGACTCCGCGTACTACGCCTTCCTCGTCTTTCGCCCATACGACGCAGACATCGGCTATCGGTGAATTGGTAATCCACATTTTCGCGCC
>JAHDEO010000026.1 GCA_020628725.1 Saprospiraceae bacterium | reverse complement strand
TGGATTAGTTTTGTTATTATCTGCCATAAAAAGAATGAGAGATACGGGAAACCCCTCCTGAACACCAATATATTTTATTTCCCTTTATATTAGTTGAAAATAATTGAGTTTAAGTTATTGTTTTTCAGTAAAATACCGTATCTTTATAGAAATTAATCTATAACTAAAATAACAAAAAATGTTCCCCATTTGTACCCCAAAATGCGTTATTTTTCACAAATCAGGTATTTTATGAAGTCGAACACAAACTTTTACTTACGCGAAAAAAACAAAGAAGGCAACACCCCGATTAATCTATTTGTTAGTTTTGATAATCGCAGGGTTAAAATTCCTACGGGTTTGAAAATTCACCCTAAATATTGGAACGAAAAAAAGCAAGTAGCCAAACCGAATTACGAGCATAGTGTAGAGGTGAACAGCAAATTAAATCATTTAGAAAAGGCTATCACAAAAGTAGTCATTGAGTACAACCACTTGAATAATGAAGGTCTAAAGCGACAATTCAATATTGAGTTATACGGCGATAAGAAAAAGGAGAAAAAAGACTTTCATACTTTTGTAAAGGGTTTTATTGAGGCAGCAGAAAAGAAGCGTACCAAAGGAACGGTAAAAAGTTACAACGCAGTTTATAACCGTCTCAAATTGTTTGAAACGTGGCGCAAGCAAACGATTACTTTTGATGATATTGATGCGACTTTTTATGACGATTTAGAGGAATACTCTTATGACGTTTTAGGACATACCGACAATACATTCGGAACGACTATAAAAATCCTTAAAACATTTTTGAATGAAGCCACCGAGCGCGAACATAACACCAATATGGCGTTCAATAAAAAGTCCTTTAAAAAAACACAGGTAGAAGTTGATAATATTTATTTGAATGAGGGAGAATTGGACGTGTTGTACCAATTCGATTTTTCGGGTACACCTTATTTGGAGCGTACAAGAGATTTGTTTTTAGTGGGCTGTTATACGGGTTTGAGGTTTTCGGATTTTAGCAATATCAAACCCGAAAATATTGACGGTAATTTTATCAAAATTAATACACAGAAAGTTGGTGAAAATGTCATCATTCCTATTCATCCGCGAGTGAAAACGATAATGAATAAGTACAAAGGTATCAATAAAAATTCTTTGCCTAAAGCACCCAACAATCAAGAAATGAATCGTTTTTTGAAGGAAATGGGTAAACGTGCCGGATTGGATGACGATGTGATAGTTTATATTTCCCGAAGAAATCAAAAAACGGAAGTCATCAAAAAGAGATACGAACTAATCTGTACGCATACCGCCCGTAGGTCATTCGCTACCAATGCGTATTTGGCAGATATACCGACATTGGCAATTATGAAAATTACAGGGCATAGTACCGAAAAGAATTTTTTGAAATACATAAAAGTTAGTCAAGAAGAAAACGCTTTGAAGCTAATGAATCACCCGTTTTTCAAAGAAAATTCAACGGCTGCATAAATCATAACACACACTTTTTATTCTCACTCAAAAACCATATATTTGTATAGTGGATAACGTAACTGAAATCGTCAAATTAGCTGAAACGAGACTAAAGGAAGCCAAAGTTTTGTTTGATAATCAACTGTATGACGGCTGCATTTATCTTGCAGGGTACAGTGTGGAGTTGATGTTGAAAGCCAAAGTAGCGCAACTTTTGAACGTGGACGACCTATTTGTGACCTTCGATAGTAGAGTGCTTCGCCCCTTTAAAGTTCATAATTTAGAGGACTTACTACTATATTCGGGGCTTTACAAAGAAGTCGCCGAGAGTGAGGACGAAACTTTCTACGGCTATTGGTCGTTATTAGTATCAAGGTGGTCAGAGCATTTGCGATACGAAAAATGCGGAACGTGCGACAGGATTAACGCAAGTGAACTATTGACCGCTATTGAGGATAACCAAAATGGAGTTTTGCAATGGATAAAAGAAAAGTTTTAGCAACTAAGGAAGGATTACAACCTTTTTTGAGCAAATTGGAGGAACTTAAAAAACCTCTGCATACGGCTTGTATTCAGCCATTACTTCCGAGTACCTTTATTTTGGAAGTGCAAGCGGAATGGATAGATAAAATGTCTATGCTTGATGCTATCAAATTTCTACACGCCACCTTGCGTGAGTGTACCGATAAATCTATCCTCAAATCTATGCTTGCTATTCGTGTCGTGAGAATGAAAGATGACATCGAATGTGACAAGCCCTACCATGCCCTTGTCGCACCACTCGCGGAGCATCTTGCAGCGTAATTTTTACGGCTGTTTCAATATATTTTTAAAGCCTGTCAGTCGTTGGATTGACGGGCTTTTTGTTTGCCCTATGTTCTTGTAAAAAGTCGCGTAGAGACGCTCAAAACGCCTCATAATGGCTTTCAAGTTGTTAATTTTTAGACAGGGGATTTGGAGTTTATTTATCCTTGAAAAAACTGTTTAAAGCGTATCTATCTAAAAAACGGTTGAACTCCTCACATGATGTTTCGGGAAGCAAGGCGCAGGAATAACAGGCAGCCAAATTAGTACCACCAACGCCCTGACCACTCAAATCAGTATTTTCACAAATCGGGTCAGATGCACAGTCTTTAGCACGTTCTAATGCGGAACGGATAATACCACCAATTTTAGTGTCATCACATAGAGAAACCAAACCACCATAACTACCCTCTGCACCCGCTATTGTGTAGATTAAAACACCTTGCATATCGTCACTGATATACAAACGTTCCTGTAATGACGTGGCAGGATAACCACTCAAAAACTCCAATTCCTTTATAATGATATGTGAAAAAGTGTGAACTAAAAGATACTTGGGTGTTATGGTTCTATATTCGTGTGTACTAAGTTTAGTTTCATCGTAATTCTTTTGTATTGATTCGGCTCTCTTTTGCAGTTCTTTATTATTTTGCCACTCGTCTATCGTTTCATTGTCGAACTCAAAAAATATTCCCTCTCCTAAATTTTCAATGGCAGGGAGATATTTGGTTTTAAGCCCATATTCAGAAGTATGTCGTTTCTTTAAAATTTGCCCTTGATTTGTTTGGTGTGTTATATCCTGTAAATAGTAATCTTTATCTATGGGTTCTTGTCGAGTAAATGATACCTGTACGGATGTCATTTTGAGATTATCCAAACGGTAAATATTTTTCAATTCCGATGTGTCGTATAAATCCTCACTAATTTTTTTGATAGTCAAATATCCGTCCTCTGATTCATAGTCCGTCTGACTTGTTATAAATTCAAATTCCGCTAAACGATATGCTTCCTCTGTATCGCTTTTGGCTTCTTCATTGGGTAATTGCAGACTATTCAAAATATTTGGATAATACACGCTATTACTACTTCTTATAGTTACTTTCATATCAGAGTAACCGTAATCCAAAATGTTAGATTCTTGTACTCTCAAACTAAATAAGCCTGACAAGTTATTACGTTTGACTTCCTTACCCGAAAAGTCTTTTGCAATAATGCTAATACCTGTTAAATTGTTAAATTTATCCGATACTTTATATTCAAAATAGATGTTTTCGGGAATATCATTATCGAAGTCAAGTCGTTTGATAGAATTGGTGTCATTTTCTTTTTCTTCTTTGGATTTCTTTTTTTGAGAAAAAACCCATCTATCCCAACAAACATCCGCAATATTTCCACTTGGAGAGGTCATAATAAATCGGATTTGTTCGAGTTCATAAAACTTTCTTCTCTCTTTATTTTTTATCGCTTTGCTATGGCATTTGAAACATTTTGGAGGTTGAAAATTATTATCCTTAACTTCATTTTTCCAGTTTTTTAACCAATTATCAATATGGTCAAACCTTCGGCATTTCGGACAAAACATCCATTTAGGGAAATATGAAGCCGCAATAGTTTTTTTTGCATCTTCGGGATAATATCCGTCAAAAGTATTTTCCGGTACTTTTACTAATGCGTCTAATTTCTCAAACGAAAACTTTAATCTATTAAGAAAACGTCTATCTTTTATATGTAATCTTTCATCTTTGTGAACATCGTCTTTAAAGAAACGCCACTTATTGAACGGCTCAATTAAAATAGACCCTCTGGGCGTTTCAACAATCGAACCGACACCACCATAGGAACTAATCACTTTCCTCGTTTGTGTCACTTCAAATCGGCTGTATTTTGATTCTACAACACTTTCGGATTTATTCCTTTTGCTTCTTCTTCTCATGTCGTTTTGTTTAAGTTTTTGTAGATACTAATATCAATGATACTGTCTGTGTCTATTTCTCTCATGGAGTTCATCAGGGCAAAGGATAATTCGTCATTTGAGATAAGTTCTTGTGACTTCTCAATTAATCCTTTTTTGTAAGTTAGTTCCTCTGACAACTCTTTTTTAGTTCTGATTTTTTCTAACCATTTTTCACTCAAATCATTAATGTCATCCTCAATTTCTAAATCCTCAAATTTGCTATCGGGCAGATATTCCCTCATAAATGAAATGAATTTTTTGCCGTATTTTATCTCAAATTTGTGTGCATCTTTATTGTCCTTTAACCCTTCGATATGTCTCACAAAACAAACAAATAAGCTATTCAATACCTTTTCAGAGGTAATGAATGTAAACGGTGTAACTGTCAGAGGTTCAACTGATTTATAGTAGGCATTATGAAACGGTATGTAGTTTTCAAAGTAGGATTTTTCCCTTGCCCTGTTAGCATCTAATAAATTGACTACTAAGCCCTCATAATGACGAGCTACACGACTGGAAGCCTGTATATATTCCGCTATGTTTTTGGGCTGTCCATTCATCAACATTACATTTAGCCGTTTTACGTCAATTCCTACGGATAACATATTTGAAGCTAATACTAAACTTACTGCATAGTTCTTCTCTTTACGAAAGCTATCTTTATTTTCTCTAATTGTCTCAAATGCTGTATCAAGTTCGTTTAAGTAACTTTTGATTTTTGTACTTTCAATTCGACCAGTTAATTCTCGAGTTTTACTCATCAACCAACTATTGTTGAAATTATATTGTAACCTGTCTAAATTATTGCGTTCATGTAGTCGTTTTAACTCGCTCACAATCTCGTCATTGACTTTGTTGTAAGTCTTGCCAACATCTTTTAAATTGTTGTAATATGAAACAATAGTCCAATGATTATTTATATCATTGTCTTTGAGATTTAATAGTTTATAGAGTAGTATTCGGGCAAATAAAAGTTGTGGCAATAATGCCCTCACTTGACTATCTACTGACGTTTTACCCGTTGGCATGAAACCAACATGAAGGCGTTTACTATCGTTGTTTTTGTCAGTAAAAGAAAAGTAGTTGTCATCATAAGTAATCCCAAGCGGAGGAAAGATGTTAAAGTCTCGTCTATATAGATTTTTCACTTGTTTTTCAGTGTTTCTTGTGGTTGCGGTAGAGGCAATAATTTTGGGTTTGTGATTTCCTTTAGTGCAAAGTTTTTCGACTATCAATTCAAATAATCCTGCAATCGAACCCAACGCACCGTTTAACAAATGTAACTCGTCCTGTATTATCAAATCAGGGGGGAGTTTTTTAGGAGAGAGTGAATTGAAAAATTTGTGTCCTTCCTCTCTGTGTGACAGTTGAGCGAATTTATCAATAGTTGCAAATAACAAAGTAGGGGGATATTTATAAAGGCTGTCATCTACTACGTCAATCGGTAACGAATTATTAAAATCACATTTTGTATTTTTACATTCAATCTTGAATTTACCTTTTGAGATTCTGAAAGCACGAACAAATTTGCCCGTTTGAGGATTCTTTGTAATGGTTTTGCATCCGCACCATGCACAAGAAGAAACTTGAAAAACATTATCTACACTATCCGCATTATCAGGAATTTGCTCTGAATTATTTAGTTTTTGAATTTGGCGATTAAGTTGCTTTTCATCACTTCCGTTTAGTTCGCTATTTGCATCTTCAATACTATTCGGAGTGGTTGCGCCACCAACCCACATACCGATTGAAATGGGCTTTTTTACATCTCCAATGTTGGTTTTTTCGTGTAGTGCTTTTGTGTGTAGTTCATCTTGTCGCCTGTTCAAAAATTCCAATGCTACTATCAAACGGCTTGCCCTCTCAAATTGCTGTGCCGTCAATAATCGAAGCGTATAACGCATGATAACCGACACCCCTTCAAAGTTGTTCGGATTGGTTTTTCTTCTCCATAAAATTGTAAATGCTGTTACGGCTAAATAGGCTTCCGTTTTACCGCCACCCGTAGGAAACCACAATAAATCGACTATGTTATTTCTATCGGGTGCATCCTTATTAATAATACCCTCAATATTCATTAACAAGAAAGCTAATTGAAATGGACGGTAGGCAATGGGTTTATCTTTAGATGTTTTGTAATTCTCAAAAGTTTTAAGCGACTTGTAATCCTCGTCTTTGGCGTTACTAAATTCAATCAGTTCCTTTTCTCTTTTGCTGTATTTGTCATCTATCGAAATGATTAGTTGAATATACATCGCTGTATTTGCCAAAAGGAATGTATCGTATGCTTGGGGATTGTTTCGGAGTATTGCGATATTTCGTTTTAGACGCTCATAGTTTTCACGTTGTTTGTCAATTATTTCATTTCCGTACTTTGAGTATTTCGTGTCTTTATTGACCTTTTCCTGTTGCTCATTTATCCAGTTTTGGTAAGCCCCGATAAATTGTTCTAATTTATCACAAAGTTCATCAGGTTGCCATTCCGTCCAAATAGAGAGGTTTTTGATTTTGGCAATTTCTTTTAAGTGTTGTTCACTCTCTCTAAAATCATTGCTAACATTACGAACTGGTATTTGGGGTAAATAGGTAGTTTTTATCCATTGAGGATTATCGTTTTCATTATCCCACTCAACCGCCGTTCCATGTCCTATTCCATAAGATTTTTGTTCTCTGTATTGATAGTTTATAATCGTTGCTTCGTGGTCGTAAATGTTCTCAATTATTTCATCTTTGTAGGGCTTAATTGGTGCATTGACTTCTATTTCGACTTGGAATAATGACTTTTCATTTAATTTTTCATTAGCATACGAAAACTTATTTAAGGGATGTTTTTCAGCGTTATTTTTGAGTAATAATTTGACGTATTTTTTCGCACCTTTGGGGATAACTTTCACGTAACATTTCGCATTAATATTACCGTCATCAAAGATAGATACTACGGCATTGGTTAAGTCTAATTTGATTTCTTTTTGCAGGGCTTGACGTTTAAAAACAACCCCACTTGTAAGCAAGTCAAGTTTTTTGAATCCAATGATGTAAGTGTCATGTTTCCTGTCTTTTGTAATAAGGTCGGATTTGTAACGTCTAATTTTCTGTTTTACTTCGGAGTTGGTTTTTGCTATTGGTTTTGATAAGTGTAGGAAGTAATGATTTTGGTCTTTTTCCTCAACACTCAAATTCTCACTAAATGGAAAGTCGGGAAGGTTTACGAGTTGGTGATAGTCGTCTTTTCGTATCTGTATTTTTATGTCATTAAGGGATTTTGTTTGTTTGTAACGTCCTGCCCTAAATGTTGCTGAAATTTGATTAACGTTTTCATCTACGCAAAATGTCAATCCGCAGTTATTAGGGAAATAACTATTGACTGATTTGTAAGTGTCTTTAGAATCCTTTTTGTTCTTTTTCGGTTCAGTATTAGAGACAGGGGGGGCGGAGGAAGGTACTACGTCCTGACTTTCATCATTCGTTTCGTTTTGGTTGCCAAAATCGTCTGTATCAGACTTTGTGTTATTGTCGTCTGAATTACCTACACTACCCGTTTTTCGCTCTGGAAAAAGAATAGCGGAGTAGTAGGTTTGTAGTGGATAGGATGCAATTATTTCCTCACTATCTTCAACACCAAATACATCCCCACCCGTTCCGATTAGTTGCCTACGTAAGTGGTCAACATAGAAATCTCTTTTTTCTTTGTTGGTCATAATTTTTTGATACTTTGGATTTGTTTAACTACTTTTTTGGATAGTAGTTTTTTGAGGTCATTTTCATTCAATTTACTCAATAAATCACTTTCCTCACCATCACATATTTGGTAATTAAGTTCGTCTTTTATTTTGTAAATGAGGCTTACCGAACCCTTTTTTAGTTTCTTTGATTCTAAATCAAATGCTTCCTTATCTTCGTCTTGAAGTCTTGCTCTTTTCAAATCAATAATGCGCTGTAAATCTTCATTTTTTTGAGGGAATAATGGGGCTTTATCCTTTTCTATCCATCCTTCCATTGTTTTAAGGCTTACATTTAGATTTAGTTTTTCGTGAAGTTCTTTAATTGCTCTTTCGTGGAAAAAACCTTTGCTTCTATATTGTTGAAAAAGCCCTTTTAGCCATTCTTTCCACAAGCGGCTTGCATTTTTTACATCATTGATTTCGTCCTTAAAATCTTCATGTGAATTTAGAATATCCATCACTTGTTTTAGCTTTATATCCCAATCGGCAATAACCTTATCTCCACATTTTAAATCTGCTACATCTTTTAAAATGAACTTTCGTGTAGTTTCTTGAAAAGGTAATTTATCACCATAACTGCCGTAACCCTTTTTAAAAATAATATTGTATTTTATTTTACTATGTCTTTCGATTGAACTCGCCTTATCAGCTTTCTTCTCTCTTTCGATTTTAGGCTTTTTCAGCGTTTCTATGATATTGAAATGAACTTTGATATAGTCCTTTATTCTTTGCAATGCGTTTTCAGTTTCAATGTCCTCAACGCTGTCAGTATCAAGAACTGAAATAATATCTTCGTCCTCTTTTTCGAGTAACTGATTATCATTATACTCTATGCCTACAAACCAATTTCTATCAGGATGTTTGAGTTTGTATTGTTCCATTTTTTCATAAAGTGTACGGAACATTTCGATACGATTTTCGCCAATTCCCTTGTAACATAATAACCGAACATCCCCAAATTCACGCATCCGATTGTAGAGGTGAAAATATCTCAAAGGGTAATCATAATGGAATCTAATGTGAGGTATAACAAATATTGTTTTATTAGGGGATGTTTCATTTTCATTGTTTGTTAATAACCTTCCAATATCATTGTTTTTATATACTTTCGTTTTCTTATTTACACCACCTTCAATTTCGTTTTTTAGACCTTCATAAAGGGTTTTTCTTGGGGTAATTACATAGGGCTTTTTATCAAGTTGCAAACTCTTTAATTTCTTTAATTTTGCGCTTTTGAAATTAGAGTTAAAATCTGTAATTATTCCTATGTATTCTGTTTTTATCGCTTGCCTTTCTTGGAGGTTGTATATGGCATCGTCAAAGTCGTTGTCTTCATTAAAAAGGTCGTTAATGTATTCTTCTGTTTTTTCAGTATCATAAGTTAATTGTTGTGAAAACAATGTGATAAAATAGCGGTTAATCAATTCAATTTCTTTTTCATCAACTCCCAAACTAACTACCTTTAATTTGAAGTCATCTAATGATTTTTTGAATGATATAAAATCGCTATTGTCAATAAGTTTACTGTTGAGGTTGCCATTCCATATATCGCCACTTAATGAAGATTTTATTTCTTTATGTGTCCATTGCCAATACTTCAAACCTTCATCTTTAACCTTTCTTGAACCTATCAAAACCAACTTTGAGAAAAGCCCGTCATTTTTATCGTTGAGCATGTTCCCAAAGGATTTATACTGTCTATGACCAATGGCAATAACTTCATCAATTTTTCCCCTATTATTTTTTAGATAAGTTCTTGCACTACTGTAAGTATTGAATACCTCTACGAGTGGATTAATAGGTAAGTGGTCTAAATTACCCCTCTCATTTTTGATAGGGAGAAATGCTTTTTGTTCTTGTTTAGATATTTTACCAGATGCAATAATGACTGTTTTTCTACTAAACGATGCTAAATATGAAAAATCTTTAATATGTCTTTCAAAGAAGTCTGCATAGCCTTTAAGGTTTTTATTTGAAGTTGATTTATATTGAAACTCTTTAATGTTTCTTAACCTCTTTCGCTCATCTAATCTTTGAAGTTCTTTTTTAATGAGAAAAGGGTTTTGTTTGTCCGCTTTTTTTTCGATTACGGGTTCTAAATGGCATATACTGTTATCAATGATGCGAGTTATTTTACATAATCTATTACTCACGAAAAATACATCTCCGACTTGAACGCTTTTAACGGGAACTCTCTCATTTTGTATTGATTGGTATTTAATCAGTGTAATTGACAAAACGAGTTTAGAGAGAAAATCACTTGTGTAGTATTTGTCGGGAGTTAGAATTTGTATATCACTTGATTCGTGGATTGACTTATAAATTAAATAGAAATTGATTAAGTGGATATTTCGATATTTGTCATTTAAGGTTTCTGACAAATTATCAATAGAAAATGAATCTGACAATTTTAGCTTTATCAGTTCCAATATGCTTTCTTGATAGTCACTTAGGCTGTCGGTGGCTTGTTTTTCAATTTGATACATGGCTGTTTGGGTAGGTAAGGAGGTATAAGTTTCTGATTTAGTTGTGTTTGATTTCGCAATTTCGGAAAAATAACCACAATTACAAAACAGTTTGAAGTTTTAGGACAGGGGGAACGGAGATTGATATTTTTTTTTGTGTGTTTCGTTCATCCGAATCAAAACCCACCTTCCAACGTACCCAAACATATCATTTTGCAGGGGCATCTTCATTTCAATATTAGGGGTGTTTTTGCACTATTTATTATATGGGGGAGTGTTATACCGTATAAAAGCATTAAATCATTGATTATCAATACTATTGGTGTGCAAATTTTGTGATGTTAATTATGAACATTAATTTAATTGTGAAAATTAAGTTTGTTCGTCCGAGTGAAAACCCACGATAAGGGGGGGAGGGGAGAGGAAATGGTTTTTTTGGGCTACCCCCTACTTTGCGGAGTGTCTTTATTTTTCCTTGACAAGCACATTTTTACTTTATTTTTTACTATAAATTTTTTGAAAAAGTCAAGTAAAACTTACTAACAAGTAGTGTTTTTTTGTTAAAAACTATTTGTAAAAAAATTATGACAAATCAATGACATTTCGTATATTGTGTACATGATTTAGTAATTTATTAACATTTATAAACAGGAGCATTATAATTGATTTTTTTTCACATTTTAGATAAAACAGAGTATATGAACAGAAACTTTACAAACAATTTATTCAGTGAGTGCCTAATCTTGGAACTCAAAAACATTGTCATCGAAGCGGTAAAGGAAGCCATACCGAAAAAAGAACCTTCGGAGAAACAAGACGATGAAATTTTAACGGTAGAGGGTGCAGCCAAGTTACTCCAAGTAACGGAGGCAAGTATTCATAATTGGAAAAAGAAAAAGGGTTTGCCATACATGAAAGTCGGCAGAAATACCCGTTTCCTAAAATCCGAATTATTGGAGTACATGAAAAACAACAAAGCAGCCTAAAGAGGTGCAGTGTATTTTAGAGTTAAGGTAAAAGGGCAGTAACTTCAAAACTGCCTTTTTTTTCAAATTTCAGCATTTAACAATCTATGGCAGAGAAGAAAAAGAAGAAGGTAAAAACATCCATACCCAAAAAAATGTATGATAAAATAATGTCAAATAAGCAACTCACACCAACATTGCGAAAACAGGCTTTTCGTATCATTCAAGTCTTATTATACCAATACATCGTTCCAAAAAATGCAAATGAGAGAAGGTTTTTAAATGAATACCTTGAAATTCCGTCTAACTATTGGGGGAAGGTAAACCCGAACTATCATAAACCCATGAAGGAGTTAGTAAGACAGGGGATAGTAGAACGTAACGATTCTTACAAAGTAGGAAGTGACAGCGAGGAAGGACGATGCAAGGCTTATCGTCTCAATACGGATTTAATCGACAAGAAATACAAGACGGTTAAGATTGAGATTAATATTGATAGCATTATTGAGCAGGAGGATAGTTATTTAACGAAAAAAACAAAAACAATTTTGAGAAAACTGAAAATCGACAAAGTTAAGTGTAAGCACTTCATCAAAAAAGTCTCTACTTTCGATAGTGTACGTAAAAGACTTAAAATTGACGATGAAATAAGCGAATTGGAATTGAGCAATGAAGTGTGGATTTGGAGAGAAAAGAGAAAAAGATATGAAAAAACATACAAGACACACGAACAGATAAAAACCTATACAAAAACCAACGGATTGAATATGATTAAGGACGGGAGAAGGTTGTATTTAGCCGATAAAAATGAATACATCAAAAAGAAAAGCGAGTACATAGATAAATCCTACACTTTCCAATTAAACGAACTTTGTGCAGGAAATTTCTTTGCTAAAAGGAATGACACAAACCAACGTCTTGATACCAATTTAACAAATTTGCCGTCTTTGTTGATTGCTTATATTATATTAGAAGTAGAGGAATTGATAAATATAGACTTATCAAACTCACAACTCATAATACTATCCTATCTAATCAAGACAAACCAACTGGATAAGTATATAAAACAATACATAACAGAACAAGAAACAACCACTGTTTATATGTCCGTAAATAAAGTAGGAATAAAGCATGATATTCGACCTAAGTATCTGAACTACAAGATATTAAGGAATTTTGTAGAATTTACAGAAAATGGCACTATTTACAATTATATCAGTGGCAAATTAGGTTTTAACGATAGGGATAGGGCAAAAAAGGCAATGTTTGAAATTCTCTTTTCTTCTCACAAATATCATTCAAAAGCAAAGACAGCATTTGGGCAATTATTCCCTGTCTTGAAGTTTATCACAGACGCATATAAAAAAGAGCATGGAGATAGCCAATTAGCGATTCTATTACAGAAAACGGAAAGCAGGATATTCATAGACGGCATCCTTACACAGTTGTTACAAAAGGGCTTTAAAGTCCTCACAAAGCATGACAGCGTACTTTGTAAGAAATCGGACGCAAAGGCGGTTTATGAGTTTGTGAGCGAGTTTTTAACCAATGAGATAGGAAAGCATACGTTAAAGATAGAAGATAGCAGAGGGAACGATATAAAAGAAAGCATACTATCCCCTGTCCCCTGTAAAGATGAAGTTTTTGCCGTTATTCCTAATCAAAATACAAAAAGTGTTCCCCAAACTGTACCCCACAAACTAAGAAAGTCAGCCTAAACGACTGACTTTCAATGTGTTATAAAAACAACACAGTTACCCCACCTGGACTCGAACCAAGACTGACGGTACCAAAAACCGGAGTGCTACCATTACACCATGGGGCAATACATGGATTTGTAATTAATGGAACGCAAAGATACGTGAAAAAGTTCTTTCAGGAAAATTTTTTTGTAAAAAAAATTAGAGGTCAGAGGTCAGAACACTTCGTTGTCAGAAGTCAGATGAATATATATTATGACGAAGTAGAGAAAATTCAAGAATTTTCTCTACTTCGTCCAATGTCTGACAGCAACGCGTTCTGACTTCTCGCAATCAAAAAATCTCCCTCAATACCAGATGCGCGTTTAATTCCTGCATATTTTCCACATGATAGCGATAGAAAAGAATCAATTTATCCAATAAACCTTGTCGTATATCATTAGAACATTCGATGGTGTGGGTTTCGGGAATGGATTTGGTCATAAATTGGGATAAAATCGTTGCGCTTTCAGGATGGATGCAATATATTTGGTCGGGTTGGTCAGGCGTGAAAATGCCCTCTCTCAAATCAAAATAGGGCGTATCATCCGAATAAGTACCTCCCGGCATAAAACCCAGATAATAAGACAATTCTACCATAAAATGCAAATGAAGATTCGCGGGATTATGAGGTGTTTCATCTAAGAAAAGGAAGCTATTGCGGAGGAAGTTAAAAAGTTCGGGCTGCGGCTCGGCTTCGCGGATGGTTTTGCGGAGGAGTTCGGTCATAAATGTACCGATAGCACGTTTTCTGACATCGAATGGAATGGAACGATATAGTAGGTCGGGCTTGATTTCTTTGGTGCGGTTGAGGTCGCGGTCTTTGCGATTATACACGACTAAATCCAACAGTGTCATTATCTGCAATAAACTTGCCCCGACCTTCGCCTTTTGTTTTCGTACACCCGAAATAATATAAGTCCGCAAGCCCAATTCTTCTGTGTAAATATCACAAATCAGACTTGTTTCAGCGTATTTGATGCTGCGTAGAACGATGCCTTTAGTTTTGATTAACATCAAAAGTCGATAGTCGATAGTCGATAATCGATAGGAAGCCGCGAGTTTCATTTTCGCTTTGCGAAAAACATCACTATGGACTATCGACCATGGACTATGGACTGATTTTTAATTTGAAAATTGGTCGTATGTAATGGTAATATGCGACATTCTGCCGATGATGGCTGCCCCATAATTTGTAATGTAATTATTATTCGTCAGGTTGTTGACACCGAGCTTGATGGTTGTTTTGGCTTTCGGGATGCGATAGCCGACTTGTGCATCAAGCGTGTAGTACGAAGGGATTATACCTTCACCAAAGGCACCAAACCAATAAAATTCATCTTGCCATTTGAAATTCACACCAAATGAAAGGTTATTGGCAATTTTACGATTGGTAAGACCGATATTGACCTTATGTTTTGGTGTATTGAAGCCCGGATCGAAACCTTCAAAACCCGTTGGCAGATTTTCTTTATCGAATGAAAAATCATTGTAGGAATAATTACCGCCTAATTTCCAATTATCTGTCAAAATATACTCCAAACTACCCGTTACGCCGAAGGCATTGACATTTACAGGCGCATTAAAATACGGTCTGAATGGCGTACTCAACGGAATAGGCTCACCTCGATGGAAGGCTTGTTCTTTGGCATAGACATTATCTTGCTGAATGAAATCTCTGTAAATGCTGTAATACCCATTAACATCAACAAATAATTTTTTGTTGGTAATACCTTTATAACCTACATCAATAGATTGTAATTTTTCGGGTTGCACATAATCTAAGTAAATTTCAGTTAAATCAGCTTCATCACCCGATGCGAGATATGCCAAATACGAATCTTCTGACCATGCACCACCTTCATAGATACCGTATTGTCCGGCATTGGCTTCTGTACCGCCAAGTAAGATATTGGTAGTTGGGAAATAAATGTATTGTCCTTGTGTCGTCGGGTTTCGGAAGCCTGTTTGGTAGGAAGCGCGGATATTATGTTGTTTCTTTTCTCCGAGAGAAAATACCGCAGAAATGCGCGGCGAAAACTGCCCTTCAAAGTTTTCGTTTTTGTCATAACGAACTGAACCCGTCAATTTTAATTGGTCATTGAGTACAGTTTTGGAGGCTTGTAAATATCCACCGACTTCATTGATTTTGATACGTTCAAATACGCCATCACCATCAGCATCTTCATTAAAAATAGTACCTTCGGTAAATAAGTCATATTGTCGCCAATTGGCACCGACCTGTAAGCTGACTACATCATTTACGAGGCTCGTCAAATCATAATTTCCCTCAACATGATTCAAGTTGGAATCGTCTATAAAACCTGCGCCACCTTTTTGGAAAAGTCCATTTCTGACTTGTTCGATTGCCCCTAAAGCGGCATCGCTGAGGCTGCCGTCTGCATTATATCTTGATTGACCAATGAAAGCCTCCGTCAATTCCGATGCACCCGCAGGGTCGAAGCCCGCTGTTGGGAAAAGCGCAGATGCCAAGCCGAGTAATCCAGCCATATCTTGTGTGAAGGCAGCGCGTTGTTCGGGGGTGAAAGTTGCCAAACCACCTGCATCTACGAAAGCTCTTGCGGCATCGTGGTCGCCACTTGGTACACCATAAGGCTCAAGCGGGAAAGCCAAGCCCTGAAAACCATCATGCGCCAACCAATACAAAGGTGCCCAGCCACCGGGAAAACCACTCGCATTATTGATTTGAGAAGGGAAGAGTGCTTCATTGGCAAATGCGCCAAGTGCTGTCATATTGTACGAATCACCATCGTCGGTCATAGAGCGATAAGCGCGGATATTCCAGTTGTCGGAATTGAGTTCGAGCTTTGCAAATTGTTGAATGAAATCACGCAAGGCAAAACGCTCACTCCCTTGATAGATGGATGAACCCGTACCATATTTATAACTCACATTCGCCTCTAAATTATCTGTAATACGATAGTGCAATGCCCCATCTGCCTTGATACTTTCGGCAGAACGATTGTCCAAAAGAACATTCTCTGCGAAGCCCGTGCGTCTGAAAGTCAGTCCGAATACATCAATTAAAGTTTCATCTCCATAAACATTGATACCGTCAAAAGTCGGGTCAGTAGGTTCAAGATTACCAAATACATCGGGCGAACGCTGATTGTCGTAATCACTGGCATCCCAGTCTTTTGCCAGTAAACCACTGAAATTAATTTTGAAGGCAATTTTATCATTAAATGCCTTTGCATAGCGAATACTTCCGCCGTAAAACGGGTCGGTATTTACAGTTCCTTCTGTCAAGCCACTTTTCAATTGCACGCTAAGTCCCTGATATACAAATGGGTCTTTACTTTCCATGAGCAAAATACCGTTGAAGGCATTCGGTCCGTATAAAGCTGAAGACGCGCCGGGAATCAATTCTACATTTTTAATATCCAATTCAGAAATACCGACAATATTTCCCGTAGGAAAATTCAACAAAGGCGCAGCATTATCCATTCCATCTTGCAATTGTACAAACCGCGTATTACCATGCCCTGCAAACCCGCGCGCATTGATGGAGTTGAAAGTGAGACTTGCTTGCGTGTTATGCACCCCTTTTAATCGCGTAATTTCATCGTAATAATCCGCCGAAGCCGATTGCTGAATCGCTATCAAATCCAACTTTTCAATCGTTACGGGCGATTGTAAAATCGACTCTTCCACACGCGAAGCTGATACCACAACTTCATCCGCCATAATCGCATCAGTACCTATCGCTACATCAATTGTGGCATCACCTGTCACCTCTTTTCTAATGGTTTCGTAACCGGTGTACGAATAAATTAAAGTTGCAGGAGTTTCTTTGACTTTGATAGAATATTTCCCATCAAAGTCGGTAATCGTACCCGTAATCGTCCCGTCTATGAGGATACTTGCCCCTATGAGCGTTTCGCCTGTTTCGGCGTCTGTTATTGTACCTGAAACGGTGGCTTGAGCGAATGCCATTCCATTCATTATCAGGCAAATAAAAAACATTGCAAGTGAGTTTGTAAAGATGTTTCTATCCATAATGTTGAATAATGTAGAACGGTGCTTCCAGCCCGTTCCGCGTTAGTTTTGTAAGATACGCGGACTGGAAGTACCGCGCTACGGTTAATAAAGAACGCGGGGCGTCCGACTCGTTTGTTTTTTTAATTTCATCGCGACTAAGGCGAATACGAGCCGGACGCTCCGCGCCACATTTATAATGATTTAATTTCTGTATTCAAAAGTATAAAATTGTTTTGGGTTAAAAAAATTTTGATTTGTGAAAATTGTGTAATGATGTTACACGGTAACATCGTCCGCAGCCTATCAGGCAACAGTCCGGGGTCGAACGCGAGTCTGTTTGACGTCTGGCGGTGGTCTTCGGACTGGACGTTTTGAACAATTTAGTTGAAAAAGCGCATCTGAACATTCAAGTCAAGTGCTTTGCGTAGCATTAGTTATGTAATTCAAGTTGCGGACAACTTGAGTTAGTTAACTGTTAAACTCAATAAATCGCCTAAATTTATCTTATATTTTGAGAATACAAGACAGACTTAGGCGGTAGTTTTTTTATTTGAAAAAAGGAAAACTAAAGGGATACTTCCAGATTTTCCCGTCTTTTGCTTTGACTGCCCCTATTATTGGAAATATAAACATGAACAAAATAGGTATCAAAATCGAAATCATAAATATATCTATAAAAGCAAATATCAAAACAGCACAAATAAAAAGATATATATAAGAGCTTACAATCCAATTCATGATATTTTTTCCGTGAGCATCCACCTTAGGGTCTTCTTCTTTCTTTACCATCCACATTAATATTGGTATAATTACACCAAAGAAAGGAATAATTACGCCCAGAAATTGACCGATGTGCATCAGCATGTAATAATTACTGTCGGTCGTTCCGAATTTATCATCTTTCAGTTCCGGTATTATCGGACTTTTCTTCTTCATGACTTCCCTCTTGGCTTCCTCAAACTCTAATTCTGTAAGTGTACCCTTTTCTTTTAGTTTGAATAATTGTTCTAGTTTATTTAAATCCATGGTTTTATTGTTTAATAATCTGAAACAGAATGAAATCATTAATGTGAATGACTCATGTTACGCAAAATGCTTGTTTCGAATATCCAAAAAGTGTTTTCATGAGTATTGTCCGCAGCTTATCAGTCCGCAGATACCGTATAGCTATCGGTATCATACGTGAAACACGCTCGCGTTTAACCGTGGACTGCGGACTGACAGGCTGCGGACATGTTACTGGGTAACATGAGTGAATAAGTTTTAATTTGGTTCTTATATGAACTTCGATAAGTTTGTTTGTTTAAAGTTACATTCATCATTACAAACATGTATAACATGTGATATTTTTACAAAAAAACTCGGCAAAAGGGATGTTTTAGGAGACGAAAGAGATATAATTCCTGATTGTATATCGATACAGCACAAGTTTGACTGTTTGACAAAAAAATTATCATACACCAAAAACTGCCTAAAAAGCATCTGCACTTATGCAGGCGATTCCGCCTGTGAGCAGGCAGGATGTCTGTGTTACTTCATTGAAAGATATATCTATGAAAAAATTATGCTTGGCGATAATCGCCATTTTGTTTTTGTGTGAAAACGGCTTTGCACAATGCGAAGGCTGGGGAACACCTGCCGATAGCTTAAGAACTGTAACCCAACACAGTCTCTATCGCGATTACATCAATAATGCTAAAGGTAAATCGCCCGAAGAAGCGGCGAAATTGTACCGTGAGGCACTGCCATTTTGGACGCATTGCTACAAAAATGCACCCGCCGGAACGAAGAAACATTTTAGAGATGGCATTACGATTTACAAAGCATTTTTTATGGTAGAAACGGATGCTGCCAAGAAACAGGCACACCTCGACATGATTTATGATTTGTATGAAAGACGTGTACAATGTTTTGATAATGACGTGTATGTTCGTACCCGACAATTGGTCGATATGTTTTACTATCTCGGTGCAGAACAGGACAAAATTAACGAGACAGCAAAGAACATCATTAGTATAGCAGGCAATGAAACTGAGCCCGTCGTGTTATTGCCTTTAATGTCTTCGTCCGTTTATTTATTTCAGCATAAAAAAATAACACAAGCGGAATTATTGGACACCCGCAAACAAGTAAACGATATTATCAACCACAATTTATCCACACAAAAAGACGAAAAAATCAAAGCTCAATACGTTGATGCACAAAAACAGGTAGACGCGCAATTCAATTCGGTGGAAGGGAAATTTGATTGTTCGTATTACCGTCCGGCGATAGTAGCGAAATACGAAGCCGACCCCGATAATATGGATAACTGTGTAGCCGTGCGACAAGAGTTAATTGACAAGTATTGCGGTGAAGATGATCCGCTTGTGCAGGAAATTACCGCAAAAATTAAGAATAAAAACGAGGAAATAAGAATTAAAATAGATGAACGAAATCGCATTATAGAGGAGCAACTCAACTCTTCTGCACGAAAGGCACGGGAAGCGTACAATGCCGGTAACTATGCGGAAGCCGCCCGTCTGTTTGAAGCAGCAATTTCGGAAACTGACGATATAGAAAAGCAGGCAAATTGTCATTATTACATTGCCTCTTCCTATCTCAATATGGGCAAAAACCAACAAGCTCGTACCTATGCACGTAAGGCAGCGGCACTACGCGCAAACTGGGGTAAACCTTACATCATTATCGGCAAGGCTTACCTAAACGGTGCGTGCGGCAGCAATGATTGGGGCAAACCACTCTGCTATATGGCAGCCGTTAATAAATTTCGCAAAGCAAAATCTGTTGACCCATCAATTGCATCAGAGGCAGATGATTGGATTCGTAAATATGGTGGGAATTATCCTACAATCCAAGCAGCACATTCACGTACTAGAAAGGATGGTGAACGCGTAAACACCGGCTGCTGGATTAATGAAACGGTAACGCTGAAAACGAAAAAATAATTTTGAAAAATTGATTTCAATGTAGGGACCGGTCGCGACCTGTCCCTACATTTGTCCATAAACGATTATTGATTCAACGCCTTCAAATCCATTGCAATCTGTTGTTTTACAGCTTGTTGTTGTAGAATTTCAGGTGGCGCGGCACGTTCTTTACAATCGGTGAGGGGGCATCGCTGACAGGTCTGGCTGACCTCACGAACAGATACATCATCTACAAATGCCATCTTTTGGCGCAGGTCGTCATTGACAGAGAAACCAACCGTTACGCTCACATTCGTATCGGGCGTCGGGTGCGCAGGACGGGCAATCGTGAGGCAGAGATATTCGTCGTCCGTGCCCACATAGCGAGAGCGTTGAGCATCGGCGATGGGCGTGGTGTATTCATCTTTTTGTTGGAGGTCGTATAATTCTTCGAGTAACCAAAGGGTAATCCAACGACGACAATAATGTTCCTCAGTGGCGTTGCCGTAGGGTTGGTGTTGGCGACTGAGGTGGAGTTCTTTCGTGAGTATGTAGCGGTTGGTGCCGGGGCGATTGCTGAAGCGCAAAAAGAACAATTCATCTAATCCAAAATGCCGCGACATCAAATTACTCAGACGATGCAAAAACATCTCAGGGCTGGCATTATAGCGATTCATGATGTCGAGAAATGCCTGTCCGTCCCACTTTTTGAGCGCGAAAAACGCTTCCATATCTCTCCGCAAATTTTCCTGTGGAATCAATAATGCGCCTGCAAAATATGCTGCTTTGAAAT
This sequence comes from Saprospiraceae bacterium, assembly GCA_020628725.1. Classification (GTDB taxonomy): domain Bacteria; phylum Bacteroidota; class Bacteroidia; order Chitinophagales; family Saprospiraceae; genus JAHDEO01. Next base: position 9,451 of record JAHDEO010000026.1, on the reverse strand, counting down.
TATTCAAGGCATGTTCAAATGTTTCTATTTTTACAAATGAAGACGTGTATAAACGCGGTTCGAGATTCAAATAATTAAAGCCAATTTCTTTTGCTAATAGGAAAGCGCGTTGCATATCGGTCAATTCCTTATTGACAAATAATTTCTTTTCTTCCGGCATAAAAACCGAACGAAAACTTCGCAAAGAATCATATCTCCCCAAACCTTCCTCGTCAATTTTGTAGCCATACTCATGCACCAAAATACTGTACAAATGTTCCAGCGAAAAACTTTCCCCAAATGGCAGTCGATGTTTATTGGCGAAGACTGATGCTGCCGTTTCTAAATCCTCAAAATAATTATTATGTAATTCCTGATAAGAACGCAGCGCAGCTACGTAGAAATTTTCTTGTTGAAGCGCATATTTACGCGCAATCTCAATCAAAGTCGAGATAAACGCACCTACACGCACGGGCGCAGTAGCCATCAACTCGACGATTTTCCCGGCTTCGATGCCAAATAAATCCAAGGGAATTTCTTCTAAAATATTGGATTGGAGGAGGTCGCCGATAGGTTGTAGGCTTTTTGGTAAATGCGTGGAGGTTAGTTGGTCTTCTGTCGTTTGCAGTACCTTTGCAAGTGATTGTACTTTAGCAGATTTTGGAAATTTTTTACCTTTTTCAATCTCATTCAAATACGACACGGAAATCCCTGTTGCCTCTGATAATTCGGCAAAAGACAGGTCTAAATGGTGACGCAATCGTCGCACTTTCAGCCCGAAAAGCAATCTTCTATTTTGCGTGCTAATTTCCATGAGTGAATGAGTGATTCTTGGTTTTAGATTTTGCGATTTTTGATTAAAATAACAGTCTATTGCAATCAAAAACCAAAAATCATCAAATCAAAAATCGTGTGTTTTTGTAAAAATAGGTTATTTTATTTTTTCACACAATCGAATTGAAAAGTAAGATGTTATTGCAATAAACAAATTTTAACATTTTATATTTTTCATTTCGTCGTTTTCCCTGTATCTTTATTACGAAAATAAGTCGCGCTATAACGCGTTATTTTTACACAAAAACATATTTTTTTAAACCTTTCAACAGTGAGTGCCATTAATCAACACTCACTACTCAAAACTGTTTTAGCCATGAAGAAATTTATCTTTCTATGTCTTATTATTTCCGCAGCATTTGTTTGTAATGCACAAGATTCTAATGAACAATCCAAGGATAAAATGCACGAAATGGGTTTGAACGTTACACAAATGTTCAACACCTTAGCGGGAGGTACTTCCAATCCTGATCTGGTTGGTCCCTATTTTATTACCTATAAAAACATTGATGCAGAAGGTCATGCCTTTAGAATGGGTTTTGGCGGAAAAATGGAGAGAGGGAATGATTTCGATTCTGATCGCAAGGTGTTTAGTAATGGTTTTGACATCCGTTTTGGATATGAAAAACAATGGCAGCTTGCGCCAAAGTGGTTGACTTATTTAGGGATTGATTTCTTGGGAGCTTTCAATAATCTCAGGACTGTAAATGACTTTATTACTACCTCCAGTCGAGATTGGATGATGGGTGGAGGTCCGGTGTTCGGTGTCCAATGGATGTTTAGTTCGCAAGTGGGCTTATCGACCGAAACTGCCTTTTACTATCGCCATCGGGAATTTATTGACATTGTAAATGTGGATGCAAGCAATCCCATTAGCAATGACGATAGGGCGCGTGACAATGATTTAAGGTTCATATTGCCCACTGCGCTGTTTCTCTCTGTTAGATTCTAATTTGCCCATGAAAAAACTAATTATACTATTCATACTTTGCAGTATTACCTTGATTGCGATGGCACAAGATGATACTGCCGAGCAGCCTACCAAGGAATGGGCATTGAATGTCGCTTTCTTGTCAGGTAACTTGTTAAGGTCAGGTAATATATCTCCTAATGCTACGCCAAATGTGATTGCTTACAAAGCAATTTGGGAGAATGGAAACGCCTTTCGTCTTGGTTTTGGTGGGGCTGTGAATTCTGATTCGGAGCAAGGACTATTTCACGAATCAACGATGAACATCCACTTCCATATGGGTTATGAAAAACAAAAACAACTGTCGCGTCGGTGGATAACATTCATGGGTTTTGAAGTCCCTTTCAATCTCAATAAAGAAAATAGAGCGGCTTGGGATGTTGGCGCGGGTGCATTGTGGGGTATTCAGTGGATGATTCATCCCAATGTCGGTATTTATACAGAAGGCGGCTTTTATTATTCCCGAAGTGTCGATCCGTCAGATTTTGTTCCCATTGTAAACAAGGTCGAATTTATCATTCCACGAGCCTTGTATCTTGGGGTAAGATTTTGATTTTTAAAACTTTATACTTAAATTGAAAATGCAAAAAAGGCACATTTGCTTTAACGCATTTTCAAATAAAACATATATACTATGAAGAAACAATTGACTCTTTTCGCTGCTCTCGCAATTGCAGTGTTATTACTCGCAACCTGCAATAAAGAACAAGTTTTTAATGAAACACCTCAACTTCCTGAGACGCCCTACCAATACGAAATAAATGAAAATGTCGGCACTGACGCAACCGTCGTATTAGGCAGGGTATTATTTTATGATAAAAAATTATCCATCAACAATTCGGTTTCTTGTGCCACCTGCCACAAGCAAGTACACGGGTTTTCTGATGGTCAGACCGTCAGTACCGGTTTTGGTGGACGTACTACCCGCCGAAACGCTCCGGCTTTGGCAAATCTTAGATTTTATTACAGGTTCTTCTGGGATAGAAGAGCCAGCAGCCTACACGACTTGGTACTCCAACCTGTACAAGACCATATAGAGATGGGGATGGAAGATGTTGAAAGTTTAATCGAAAAGTTATCTAAGGTTGATTATTATAAGCCGCTTTTTGAAGAGGCTTACGGTACATCCGAAATTGACGCCGACCGTATATCTGATGCAATGGCTGATTTCTTAACTGCATTGGTATCAACTAACTCCAAAATGGATAGAGTAGATAACCAAGAAGCCGACTATACTGCCCAAGAACGAATCGGCAGAGACTTGTTTTTCTCACCCGAAGCAAATTGCGGAGGCTGCCATTCAGGGATTAATCTGGGTGGAGTAGGTGTCGGTAATATCGGCTTGAATATGGAGTATGTAGACAATGGAATAGGTGAAATCAGCGGCAACAACAATAATAATGGTGTATTCAAAACGCCTGCCCTCCGAAATATTGCCCTCACTGCACCATATATGCACGATGGTAGATTTAAAACACTTGAAGAAGTTATTGACCATTATAGTGACGGCATAGAAGCCCACCCTAATCTTAGTGTACAATTATCGGACGACCCCAACTGCTGGGGCTGCCCGGGACCTTTTGCACCTCGTCAAAGAGATTTTTCGGAAGCTGAAAAAAGAGCTTTGATTGCTTTCTTAGAAACGATGACCGATTACGATTTCATCAGCGACCCCAAATATTCCGATCCGTTTGATTATTAATTTGTATTCATCTAAAATATAGATAGCAGATATTTTAAAAATGTCTGCTATTTTTTTTGTAGGGAATTGACCATTTATTGGTTCAGAATATTTACGATTATAATTATCCCGAAGGGATTAAATATTTATAGCTAAAAATGAGTGAATTACATTCGACTCCATTGGAGTCGCACAGGTTTTTTTCATCAATTTTTCTATAAATATTCCACCGACTTCGCGGTGAACCAATAAATGGATAATTCCGAAATATTTTAATACGATTTGTGTTCAAGCCGTAGTCCTAAAGGAAGGCTCACCCACAAGTAGTTTTTGCGGGCTGTCACCCTTTATGGATGTGCGTGGGCAAATACCATAAAAAAGCCCGATGAATCCAACTTCACCGGGCTTATACACAACTGTGTTACTAATTACGAAACTTCAATTTCCTGACGGTCTGTCTCAAAGCCTTCCAACTTCGGAAGGGTGACAATTAAAACGCCATTTTCGTACTTTGCTTCGATGGCTTCTTTGTTGATTTTTTCGTTCAAAGCGAATTGACGGGCAAAGGCTGTCGGCGTATATTCTTTACGCTTCCATTTTTCACTGTCGTCTTTTTTCGTCTCTGTAGAAATGCTCAAGTCATTGTCAATCAATGCAATGAGAAAATCACCTTTCTCGTACCCCGGCGCAAATAGATGTAATTCGTATTTGTCATCCTTTTCCTGAATGTTGACAGGCGGGGTATTGAGTTTAGCCATCATATGCTCTTTCCATGCTTTTTTGCGAGCATAACCACCGTGGTTTCGGTATTTGCCTGCATGTCCGCAGGACTTCATTCTACTTTTATACATGTTATTATTTTTTTATTTAAAAAATGAGTAAATGAGTAGATGAATACATGAGTAAATGTTTTTCAATCAAAAATCAAAAATGACCTAATCAAAAATCTATTCATTTACTCATTTTATCATTTACTCATCTACTCATTGCAGTCGCTTAGACTGCATCAATAAACTGAATGTTACTAATCGGGGTCGCACGCATAGACTTGCGCTCGTAAAAAAGCGGTTCTACCTCATGTATAGGGTGATTTTCAAGTCTGCGTCTGTTATCTACTTGGATATAATATTCACCATATCTATCATAGGTAATGAAGTCTTTTATTCTTCGATAGACTGCATAAATGATGCTCATGATTCCGGCAGCGATGAACGCCACAAAAGCGATTCGCGCCAAAAAGAAAAACAACATAATACCTATTGATAATCCAAAAAACATCTTAAAAGGTTGTCTCATGATAATAAATTTAAAGGTGAATTAATTTCGCAAATTCAGTGTATCATAATATCCCGAATTGCGTATTTAGTAAGGAAGACGAAGCAGTAGATTTTTTACTTTAAAAAAAGTGAAGTTTTTTTGAGTTTTTTATGAAAAATAACTTAAAATACTGATTATCAATAAAATAAAATGCGTATTTTTTTGTGGTTAAACTTATTTTTATGGCGAAAATAATTAGGGTGGAAGTACGGATGATACTGATTTAACAGATTCGGCGGATTTTTTTACTTGTGAATTTATCCGTAATTATCCGTTAAATCTGCCAAATCCGTACTCCTATCCACAAAAAAAGCCCACAAGAAACATCCTGCGGACTTTAAATTTATCGTCTGGCGAAGTCATTAATTACTCCCCTCTTTTCTTCTGTTCACATCGTTCTTTCCAACGCTGTTTCGCTTCTTGGCGTTCTTCATCGCTCATCTGCATCCACTTATTTTTCCAATGTTTTCTTTTTTTCCAATGTTTCTTCCTACCTCTAAATCCGAAGCCCCCAAAGAGAATTTTTGCTAATAATAATAAACCAGCAGCTTGCCAAAAATTAAGAGGCTTCACGCCCGTTACATCAGGAAGAATAGCATTCCACAAAAACATAACTACCCAAGTAGCCAAAGCAGCAAATGCCAAAAATACCGCAATAAAGAATAAGACCTTTAACGGATGAAATCTGCGTGATGAGTGATTGTTTTTTTCAAACATGATACTGTGTTTAGTCCATAGTTGATGGTCGATAGTCCATAGTTTTATTTTTTCGCTACGCGAAAAACAGAAATCTCGCGGCTGCCTATGGACTATGGTCTATCGACTACGGACTGACTTATTCAAAAAATTCCTGATACAAGGCTTCTAATCGTTTTCTCAAATGTTGGACGGCGTATCGCTTTCTGGATATCAGCGTTTTGATATTTTCGCCTGTCCGGTCTGATATTTCTTGGAAGGTTTCATCTTCCAATTCATTCCAAATAAATACATTTCGTTGATTTTCGGGCAATTCGTCTAAGGCTGTGAAGAGTTCTTCCCAAAATATCTCTTTCAGATTTTCATCTTCGGGAGAGGTCGTATCTGCGGTCAAGATGGCTTTAAAATCGAAAGTACCTTCCTCATCTTCAAATTCTTTATCTAGTAATAAATCCGGTTTTTGTTTACGATAATTATCGGTAATTCGATTTCTGGCCACTCGATACAACCAGCCGCTAATTTGCTCGATAGAATCCAACTCTACGACCCTACTCAACTGATACCAAACCTCTTGAATAATATCTTCCGCATCGGCATTGGTCGGCACCCTTCCCCGAATAAATCGGAAAAGCCGATTGCCGTATTCATTGACAACTCCGCTGATATTTCGTTCCCGTTCTTCAGCCATTTTCTCGGACATAGTAATCGTCATTTGTCTGGAAGACGAATCAGTTCGTAAATTACTTTAAAAAAGAATATTTTTTCAAAAAAATAACGGTGGAAGGAAATCTTTTTGATGAGGAGGTAGCTACCTTTCGTCCGGCGATTGAGGCTTTTGAATTGAGAACGGTGTTATTGATTGGCGATTATGGAAATCATAACCTCTTGAAAATCCCCACTTATCGAACATACTACCGCTTTCGTATAAAACGTTCAAATAAAACGTCTACAGCAATTACCTTTGTACCTCTAAATCTATTTTTGCGGTAGTCCGTCAACTATGGACTATCAATTGAAAACTAATTAATTATGAACCGCATACTTATATTTGCGCTACTAACTTTGTTTGTTGCCGGATGTACCGGAACAAAACAAGTGACCGATACCCTCATCGTAGCCGATACCGAATTTCGTCAATTGGATACGATGACCGTTTCTGCCCCCGTTTTTACGGAGGAAGAAAGATATGAACGCCCCGATTATCAGGAAACTTATCACCGTAAAAACGACCTCATTCATACCGCACTCGACTTGCGTTTTGATTGGTCAAAACAACACGTCATCGGACAAGCTACGCTGGATTTCAAACCTTATTTTTATCCAATGGACCAGTTGGTATTGGATGCAAAAGGTTTTGATATTCGCAAAGTGGCAATGGTCACGGGCGGACAAAAACGCGACCTCAAATACGATTATGACAATCTCCAAATCACTATCGACTTAGGGCGCACCTATCAGCCGAATGAAGAATACAGCATCTTCATCGACTACACCGCCAAGCCAAATGAATTGGAAGAAACCGTCCCAAGCGATGCCATTCAAGGCGAAAAAGGGCTTTACTTCATCAATCCACTGAAAGAAGATCCCGACAAACCCATGCAAATCTGGACACAAGGCGAAACGGAATATAATTCTTGTTGGTTTCCGACCATCGACAAGCCAAACGAGCGTTGTACCCAAGAAATGCGCCTCACCGTCGAAGACCGTTTCAGAACCTTATCTAATGGTTTGTTGAAATCTTCTAACAAAAATCCAGACGGAACACGTACCGATTATTGGGTGATGGACAAGCCACACGCACCTTATCTTTTCATGCTCACAATTGGTGAATTTGCGGTTGTGAAAGATTCATGGAATGGGATGCCGATGGAATATTGGGTCGAAGAAGATTACAAAGATGTCGCTGCCGATATTTATTCCAATACAAAAGAAATGCTCACGTTTTTCTCTGACATTACAGGTGTAAAATATCCCTGGCAGAAGTATTCGCAAGTCGTGGTACGCGATTTTGTTTCGGGGGCAATGGAGAATACGACAGGTGTTATTTTTTATGAGCAAATTCAAAAAGATGCTCGCGAACTCATTGACAATCACAATGAAAGAATCGTTGCACACGAATTGATACACCATTGGTTTGGTGATTTGGTGACTTGCGAATCATGGTCAAATCTCGCACTCAATGAGTCATTTGCCAATTACGGCGAATACCTTTGGATGGAACATAAATACGGAAAAGAAGAAGCAGAAAATCACCGTCTGAGTGAAACTCGCGGCTACATGAATCAGGCAAAAGTATTCAAACATCCGTTGATTTTCTTTGAATATGATGATAAAGAAGACATGTTTGATGCACACTCTTATAATAAGGGCGGCGCGATTCTCCACATGCTTCGCAACTACATTGGTGATGATGCTTTCTTTGCCGGATGGAATCGTTATCTCACCGAAAATGAATACACGGATGTGGAAGCGCACGAACTGCGATTGGCTTACGAGGATGTGACGGGTCAAGATTTGAATTGGTTTTTCGACCAATGGTTTTTCACTGCCGGACATCCTAATCTCGAATACAGCCATGAGTACGACGAGCTTCGCAACGAAGTCCGCGTAACCATCGAGCAAACGCAAAACGCCGAAGATAATGCTGCCGTTTATCGCTTACCGATGGCAATTGATATTTACACAGATACGCCGCAAGCCGTTGGTCAATACGACCAAAAACCGACGCGCCACAATATCGTTGTTGACCAGCGTAAGCAGACGTTTACCTTCCCTGTGAACGGTAAGCCGCATTTGGTGAATGTTGACCCGGATAAAGTCACTTTGTGTGAGAAAAAGCAAATGTCTAAGGATGAGTCTGAGTATATTTACCAATATTACACAGGCGGTTTTATGGATAGACGCGAGGCACTCGAAGCACTTTCTGCCAGCAAAAGCGACGCTGCTAAAAAGGTGATGAAAGAAGCCATGAATGACTCCTATTGGACACTCCGAAATTTCGCGCTCAATGCCTGTACGCCTGCGGACGATGCGGCTACATTAGCAAAATTGGCAAAGAATGATAAGCATTCACAAGTACGCGCGGGCGCACTTATGATGCTTGGTGAAACGGGCGATGCTCAATACATTTCTGTTGCGAAAAATGCTATCGACAATGAACTTCCCTACGCATGTGTAGGTGCAGGACTTGACGCACTCGCCAAGCTCGATAAAGCAGAAGCACTCAGCTACGCCACCAAATTAGAGAACGAAAGCAATGCAGATATTCTCATTGCGATTAGCAAGATGTATGCTGAGACAGGTGACACGAAATACATGCCTTTCTTCGAGGAAAAAATGAAGGGAATGAATAATTTCTCTGTATTCGGATTCATGGAAGGCTATGATGCATTGATGACGCAAGCCAGTCCTGAAGACGCAATGGCAGCCATCGGTAGACTCTCAGAAGTTTCGACAGATATGAGTCAATGGCAATGGCGTAGACTCGTAGCTACACGCTCAATTTTCAGCTATCGCAAATATCTCGAATCAGGTTTGGAAGTCGTGGATGAAGCGACTAAACCGAAATTGCAAGGTGTGATTGATGAGATAAATAAGACCTTAGAGATGGTTAGAAGTAAGGAAACGAGTCCGCGTATTTTGGAGTTTTATAAGCAAATGTAATTAATGGATAATGGTTAACGGATAATGATTGGTTTTCGCTGCGCGAAAAATTGATTATTATCGTCATTTAAAAATTTATAACGCTTCTTCGGATAATCCGGGGAAGCGTTTTTTGTGTGCCACGCATGGTACTAATCTATAGGGTGCAGGTCCCGAACGAGCCTTTAAGGATGGAATCGTTAGCCATAGACAAGGGTGTCCATCGTGAGATGGAATCTGAAGGAAGTCTTACAGCAAAAGTATGGTGCTGACGAATAGGAATCAGATATAAGGCGTCATGAGTGGATAATCCGGCAATAAACGGAGAAGTC
>JAHDEO010000494.1 GCA_020628725.1 Saprospiraceae bacterium | reverse complement strand
GACGACCCGCGATTATTTAGATATAAGTCCTGAAAATGATGTTTCGATTGATAGTATAGAGGTGACTTGTGATTTGGTAGAAGTAGATTTTGAAACGGAATTAGAGCCTTTCGATGAAGAACAAGATACGCTTTGCATCGGTGAAGATTTAATCATCAACGGTGGGATTCGCTACAACGGTAGTGATGAGATAACAGTAGACACGCTGTATTTAAATTATTACGTAGGACAAGAGGGCGGCAATGGAAATGTAGACGACCTCACACCTGTACACACAGATACACTGTTGGACAGGACATTCCAACCGGATGAATTTATCCCACGCAGTTTGACCTATTCATTAAATGGCGGCGGAGGTATACCGACAGGTAGTACGGGTTTCGTACTAATTTGGCCCACAACGACTCGCGATTATTTGGATATAAATCCTGAAAATGATGTTTCGATTGATAGTGTAGAAGTGACTTGTGAGTTGATAGAAGTTGATTTTGAAACGATGATTGATCCTCTTGCGCCCGAACAAGATACACTTTGTACGGGAGAAGATTTGACCATAAATGCCTCGCTTCGCTACAATGGTAGTGAAGCTGTCACGGTGGATACACTGTATTTGAATTATTATGTAGGACAAGAAGGTGGTGACGGTAATGTAGATGACCTAGAACCTGTTCATCAAGATACCTTATTCAATCGTGCTTTTGAACCGGGTGAGTTTATCACTCGCAGTCTGACCTATCCGATAGGGGGAGGATTGCCAACAGGTTCTACCGGCTTCGTATTGATTTGGCCCACGACGACTCGTGATTATTTGGACATAAATCCCGACAACGATGTTTCGATTGACAGTACAGAAGTGGCTTGCGAGTTAGTAGATTTCTCGACGGGTTTGGAACTTTTCTCCCCTGCACAAGATAGCGTTTGTATCGGAGATACTTTGCAGATTCATGCGAGTGTCCGTTATCACGGAGAAGAGCCAATCACGATAGATACATTCTATTTGGAGTATTATTTGGGAAGCGACTGGAATGGTGATTTGAATGGTCAAACGGCAATATTTCAAGACACATTATACAATCGCACATTCCAACCGGGAGATGAGATACAACGCGTGCGTCAGTTTGCTGCAGTTGTGCCGATATTTGTACAAGGTTCCACCGGATTTGTGCTGATTTGGCCCACGACAACAAGGCGATATAAAGATATAAATCCGAGTAATGATGTATCAGTTGATAGTTTGACCATTGCGTGTATCCCTTCACTACCCCTTAACTTGATTTCATTCACCGGAGAGTATGTGGATAAGCAAGTAGAATTGGACTGGCAAGTAAGCCTTTGGGATGAAGGAAATTATTTTGATGTATTCCGAAAATGGCTTTGACTTCGAGTTTATTGATAAAGTAAATGCAATTGCAAACGAGCAAGCAAATACATATAGATATACTGACGAAAATCCATACCTCACCACGACATATTATCGTCTGAAAATGGTCGATATAAGCGGTGCTGCCAAGTACAGTCCCATTATCGCGGTGAAGAGAGATAATCAGAATACACTAAGTATTAATCATATTCATGTTGATGACAACGAACTCAGCCTCACCTACTCATCAACAAATCACACCCCACTTACGCTGTCCCTTTATGATGTGATGGGACGCTTGATACACCGGGAAGTCATTACAGATGTACAATTCGGTTTTAATCAATGGAAAATGGATGTAACAGGCATGAATTCAGGAGTTTATATAGTGTCACTTCAAAGTGAAAACGCTCTGATAAGTCGCATATTAAAACGATAAGCGACAATGCTTGAATAACATCAAACAAGAAAATATTACACAAATGCATATTTTATAAACGTATAAAATATTTTAAGATAAAAGGCTTTTGAATTGTAAACTGAACTACAAAAACCAACAGGTTACAATTTTCATTGCAGACTGTTTTTTACTGTGAATATCAGGGTCCATTGGGTGTTTTACCCGAGCAGATGAAATCACAAAACCATTTATACCATACACAGCACACAGTAATAAAACAGTCTGCATTAATTTCAGCCTTAGAACATCCCAAAATAAAATTTACTCTTAATGTCGTCAGACGAATTTGGTTGTGATTAGCATCCAATATAAAGGAATAACACTAATCTTCATAAAAAATCTTCGTCTGCCGACCTCAATGCTTTAATGAAGCATCACTAAAACATTCCAAAAAATAAAACTTATTCTTGGTTATTTATGTGAGGCATATTACTCTCTACTTATCCGGGGCGAAAGAGCTCCGGATAAGTTTCTTTCAAAAAATTAGCAAGATCAATTGTAAAATATTTTGAAGATGAGTGTTTGAAGACATTCAAAATTCATTCATTCGCTCATTCAAAATTATATATAGACTGTGAAAATTTAGTTAGTTGTTCTCATTCCCTCAGTAAAAGGGATACTAGTGGTAATCCCGGCACAGCCGGGATTTTTTTTATTTCCTACCTTTTTCCTACCAACAAATTTTATTAATACTTTTGCGGAAAATATACTTGAATATAGTTGAAGCGATATAGATTCAAATCGTTGATAGTAAACAGTTTGGACTTGCGCTTGTACGGACAGGTCGCGACCTTGTCCCCTCAAACTTGAACTTTCAATGACCATCTCACAAGCTAAAATACATCTCGCTCAAGCCCTTGCTACTATCTATGACCAACGCGAGGCAGAAAGTATGACCCGCATTATTTTTGAAGATGTAGATTTCCTCAAAAATCGTCCTTCCGAAGATACCTTAAACGGCGGTCATGCTGCGATGCTCAATAAACTACAATCCCGTCTACTTACCCACGAACCACTCCAATACGTACTCGGCGAAGCCGACTTTTATGGTTTAAAATTTAAGGTCAATTCACACGTACTCATTCCACGCCCTGAAACAGAGGAATTGGTACAGTGGATAAAAAAAGATATTGCACGTATTGCACCGGAAGGGGAGGGGAGGAGCTTATTGGATATTGGTACGGGAAGTGGTTGTATTGCCCTGACCTTGAAATCGCAACTGCCGAATTTAGATGTTACAGCACTGGATGTCAGTCCTTTAGCTTTGGAAATAGTACAAGAAAATGCGAAGCGATTGGGAATTGATGTAACCTCGATAAACATGGATATTTTGGATAAAAAAGCAACCGAATCACTACCTATTTATGATTACATTGTGAGTAATCCACCTTATGTACTCAATAAAGACAAAGCTGATATGCACCCCAATGTGTTGAAATATGAACCCCATCTTGCGCTCTTCGTATCTGATAATGACCCGCTACTTTTTTATCGACAAATTGCATTACTTTCTCATAAGCATTTGCATAATAACGGTGCATTATATTTTGAAATTCACGAAAAACAAGCCATCGGCGTGAAGTCTATATTAGAAACAATGGGCTTTCAGAATGTTATTATTCAAAAAGATATGAGTGGAAAAGACCGTATGATTCGCGGAATTAAGGCAACTCAAAATAAATAACGACAACATTGAGAATTATTTGTATCGAATAATTGTTAGTTGGAGAAGAATAACATTGAAAAATATAAAACCATGAGTAGAAACGACAGAAAACTAATCGCAGAAGAGACACTACAGATATTAAAACAAGGATATTTCGTAACGCCTTCAAATAGAACTATATCTATCGAAGAATTGCAAGCTGAATGTGAGGCGAATACAAGAGTATACAGCCCCAAAACCTCCGATAATTTACTGCAATACAGAACAGCAAACCCACTTGCTACTCCCACAAAAATATCTGTCACCAATCAAACAACACTGGACGCTGTGAGAGATTTAATCAAGGCAGGAAACGAAGATGTTTTATGTCTTAATTTTGCTTCAGCCAAAAATCCGGGAGGCGGCTTTCTTGGTGGTAGTCAGGCGCAAGAGGAAAGCATCGCACGCGCTACAGGCTTGTATAAGAGTCTATTACAAGCTGAAATGTATTACGATACAAATCGTAATACAAAGTCTTGTTTTTACACGGATTACATGATTTACAGTCCGGACGTTCCGGTTTTCAAGGATGAGGGCGGTAACAATTTGGAGGAATTGGTATCTTGCGGAATTATAACTGCTCCCGCAGTAAATACAGGCGTAGTGAAACGAAAAGAGCCTCATCGACTTTCTGAAATTGAGGCGGTGATGAAACGTAGAATTGCGAAAGTATTAGCAATTTCACTGGAACACCGACATCGTTGTATAGTATTGGGCGCATGGGGATGCGGTGTTTTTCAGAACGATCCGGTGGATATGGCAAGGTATTTCCGTGAAGTGATTGAAGAACAATTTAGAAATGAATTCAGAGAAATCGTATTTGCTATTTATGCACGCAATGAACGATTCATCAATCCATTTTATAAAGAATTTGGTAGAAGCTAATTTATGTGGACAGCAAGCACAACACAAGAAAATGACCGCGTAACGAAATATCATCTTACAGAAAACGACAAGACATTGAGTTTTCGTGAGGTGATTGATTTGATGCAAAATTCGCTGAAATTCAGACAGTTTTTCACAAATATTTTGCGAGAAAGCCCGTATGCAGGCTATTTTTGGGAAGTAAAATCCGTTACAAAAAATCAACTGGACGAGGAGTTTGAATTTGTATTGGTAAATGCTGAGGTGTTTACGCGACTACAACCGGACAGACGAAATTTTGAACAATATTTCAAACGAGGTCAACCAGTGGTAGCTTTCCCGAATTTGAGAGGTGACGCGCAGTTGATTGTACCTACTGATATTGTGGAAGAAGCGTGTTACACGCATTTAGCCACATTCGTCAGAAATGCGCCGGAGGGGCAAGTGGAGCAATTTTGGAAAAGGGTAGGAAAGGAGTATGAAGCCTTGATTGACAATGCACCGCGTTGGTTGAGTACCTCAGGGCTTGGTGTGTATTGGCTGCATGTACGGATTGATACGAGACCTAAGTATTATCAGTATCAGCCTTATAAGTAGTTTTAATAAAGTGCTGATTTTTAGGTTTTTAGGAAAAATAAGCGAAACCAATTTATAGATACGAAGAAAAAAATGATATTTTTTCTCAAAAAAATTGGGACTTTAAAAAAGACCTTTTATCTTTGCACTCCGTTGAGGAAAAAAGCTATCAAAAAAGCACAAAATACGGGCGATTAGCTCAGCTGGTTCAGAGCACCTCGTTTACACCGAGGGGGTCGGGA